>JADYYF010000044.1 GCA_020853795.1 Candidatus Zixiibacteriota bacterium | reverse complement strand
GGGAGAGCAAGTCGAAACTGATTATTTGAAGAACTCATACCGATTCACCATCTATTGCGAACGATTTTGATTCCAAAGCGAGTCGAGCCGTGCGGCCAATTTGCCAATCGCCGCACTGTGGCCCTTGTCGAGTTCAACAGCATCCGTCCGCACGGCAAAGCCGTTGACTTTGAGGCCGTGCCGAAACCGTTGCGTCGGCGGCGTTTCCTCCTGCGCGGTGGAGAATTCCCGTCCCAGCAGCCGCAAATCGACGAGCAGGCGCCAGAGTTCCTTGTAGTCGCGCGGCGGGAGTTGCACAGCAATGCCGGCGCGAGTCAGCTGACAAGTCGACTCGACCGAGGCTACATCCCACTGACCGAGCGCGGCATCTTCAAGAAAGATCGTCAACGCTGCGGGGAGAACCAGGTCGGCTCTACGACGTTCAAAAGTGGCGGCCAGCCGGTCAACGATGGTTTGCAGCGGATCGCGCGCGGGAGATTCCAGACGTTGATACGACTGCAACCAATTCACAATCGTGTCACTATCGACAACGTACTTCAAGATTTCGCGCGCTTGCTGGTCAGGAGGAGTTCGGCGAAACTTGAGCGTCGCAGGATCGGCGTACCGGGAGAAATCGATTCGGCAGAGGTCGGCCCAAATGGAATCGAAGTCGGCCGGTGTCATGAGTATAGTCGACGGCGTTTCATCAAAGTCGGCAGGGGGCGGTACCTGGGCGTCGTCCCAGCGCTCGCTGTATGATGCTGCGATGAAATCACCGTGCTTCACGAGAGTATACTGGTCGCCAAAGGCGAAGAGCACGTCGACCGGTGCGCGTCGGGCTTCGGTGCGGCACGAAACCAGCAGAGGCAACACCAGAGCGCAGAACAGCAGTCCGAGCAGATCGCAGCCGTTAGTCGAAAGCATACAGCATCTCCTTACTGGCGACATAGATGCGGCCGGTGGCGTCGACGACCGGCGGAGTATTGAGTTCTTCCTCGAAGACGATATCGAACATCGTCTCGCCCGCCGGACTGATGCGAATGAGGCGATTGACGGCGACAACGAGGACACTATAATCGGCCAGGGCCGTCGCCAGACTGAAGGTCGTCTCCTTGGCCCCGTAAAGCCAAAGCAATTTGTCGCGCTGCAGGCAAACCAGAGCGCCGGTGGTCAGCACCCAGGAACGATCCTGAGCGAGCATCGGCGGCGCGACCGGGCGTCCCGGCAGTCGGGAAGCCACATCATCGCCGACAACAAACGACAACCCGCCTTTGACGTCAGTTGCGCAGATGCCGATTCCGTGATCGCCGCGCCCGGTGAAATAAAGGGTGCCGTCGGCGGCGCTGCTCATCCAGTGGGTGGCAGTCTCGAGAGGAAACGGGAAGCGCGCGATCGGCGCGGCCTCGCGCTGACGCGAATCGAAGTCAAGAATGAGAATTTCACCGGCGTTGGTGGTGGCCAGATAGCGCGCTTCGTAATTCACCAACGGAATAATCGGGCTTGACGGAGTGGGCACATCCATCACCCAGTCGAACCAGGGGTCATTCAGCGGCGCCTTGAAGACCATGAAGAAGGGAGGCGCACCGTGGATATCGCCGGCGAATTGGATCTGGGCGTAGAAGTCGGACTCGCGCGGCTCAAATAGCACGAGCGAAGACTGGTCGATCAATCCGGGTATACGTAAATCTTCAGCCAGAGTGCGACCTTGCAAGTCGACAATCTGGATTCGATCTTTGCGTGCGGCGGTCGTAAATGCGAGTCGGTCGTCGTCCAGCGCGACCTGGCAACCATACCAGCGCGGCAAGGCACAGACCTGGCTGCCATTGCGATCGAACAAATAGAGTTCGTTCATGCCGTCGACAACGATGCGATCATCCGCGCTGAGCAACAGGCGCGCCTCGGCGGGCTTGTCGGCAGAGCGGCTGATCCGCCGGCTCCAGATGAACTTGCCGACGGCAGCGCTGGCCACCGGCACGAAACCACTGCGCCGCGAGTTGGCAAAGAAGCGTGAATAGATTGCCGACATTCCGTCTCCTATAGGTCGTTCATTGTGAACGTGGCGTTGGCTACGCTCGCGCCGCCGATCCAGGTGACCAAGGGGCCAAAATCCGTGCGAGTCAGCGCCGCAGTTCCAGCCGTGAAACCAAAGCAGAAACGAATGATCCGGGCAGTGTTGACATCCCGATCAACTTCGAGACGATTGCCCGAAATGGTGAAGTTGCCGCCGGTCTGGGCCTTGACCCGAATATTGATATGTGAATCGCCGGGGTCGCCGCCGGTATACTCCTTGAAGTGCGGATTGAACGTGCACAACGTTTCCTGGAAGTCGTTGGTTGGCGGACACGAGAGTCGGAACTTCAGATCCGTCATCGCCTGATAGTCGTTGTTGAGCGCGACCGCCCACGTGCGTTTGTCAGCGGTCGTCCAGGTGTTGGATCCGACATCAATAAAACGAATCGCAAATTTGGTCCGAACCGCAGCAATGCTGGTCAGGATCAGCCCGGACTTGACCAAATGAGCGGTCTCGTCGTCCAGCTTGTACAGCAACACGTCGAGTTTGGCATTTGAGCCCATGTTGATATCGACACCACGCTTGGCCGGAAGAAAGATGTTCTTGTAGGTATCCGCCAGCTCATAGCGCAGGGTCGTTGACGGCCCGGGCAAGGTGATGTGGAATCTTGTCCCGTTGAAAAAGCGGTTGAGCGGGCGGCCGGTGGCGGATTCGTCGTGAAGCCAGAGCACGTTCTTCCAGAGGTGGCGGGCACGCCAGGCACGATTGCGGTTCATCAGGGCCAGTTTGTCGAAGGCATACGGCCCGCCTTCCGCAGTGTTCGGTTGCTCATAGTTGGGCAGCCCGCCCCATGACTTGCCGGCCGCGTCGTCCGCCGAGTAGAGGTATTCATCGGCATTCCCGAGCGCATGGCCCATTTCGTGCGAGTTGGCCAGCGGCTCGTTGGTATTGCCGTCGAGATCTTGCCGGGTATTGTCGGCATCGGGAGACGAGAAGCGGTTGGGTTCAGCCTGGTACGCGGCCTGACGGAAGTTGGCGGTGTCAATCATCATCCAGCTTCCCGACTGGACAATGTCGACCATCGCCTTATGCGCACCGCCATTTGTGGCGTTTTTCGCCTCCATGAAGTAGTAGGGCCGGATGACGATGTCGTGCGTACCGCTCTTGCGCTCAAACAGGTAATTCTTTCGGTTCATGCGATCGTTGGCATTTTTCATGCCCGGCTGACGGTGGTTGGCGACATCGGCGGCGGTTGCCGGCGCCTGGAATTGGATACGGCAATTCCAGTGCGTGAGCAAATAGTGGAGCGGCTTGCCGTCGAGCAGATCGCAATTGTGCAAGTAGTGGAGCGTGTAATGACCAATCACCGGGTTGCCGTCCGACAATGTGTAGGCTTTCGAACGATCCGACGCGTTGGAAGCGATCGCCGTGTGCGAAGCATGGACATCGGCGTCATCCAGCAACGCCAACCGCGCGCCGACGACGTGATTGGCCGAGAAGTTGAAGCCGGGGTCGGCTGCGCGCGAGCGCTTGTCGTAGACATCGTAGAAGCCGTTGCAGAAATAGACGACACGCGTGTTGCCGGGGACATCCGTAATTAAATTCGCACTGAACGGCTGGTTGGTGAAGATCGCCAGACTCGGGTCGGGATTGTGAAGTTTCAGCTTGCGCAAGTTCTTGCTGGCGCCGGCGACGGTCTCATTGGTCGTGTGGTCGATGTAGAAGAGTGCGATGCGCGAATTGGCGTCGAGATTGATCGGTGTTCCGGAAGCATTGCGATCGCGGATTGCCTGCGATCGGTTGTTTTCAGCGAGCACGATGTCATCGAGTGAAAACGTGAGCGGCTGATTCGGATCGGTGGTGTTGCCGCCGTAGGGCTTTAGTTGCTTGTGGGTTCGCATGACTTCGATGAAGCGGTCGCCGGTATTCGGATTGGTATTGTCGTAACGCGTGAAGTAATTCCGCGAGGACCATTCCGCCGGCAGGTCATAGTACTTAATGCGTTCGAGCCAAGGCAAGGCGGCGATCTCCGCAGGCGTTTTGGTGACCAGGACCGGATCGGTTTGGTCGTCGGCGGAGAAGAGCCACTGGTTGGTCGTCGCAAAGGTAAAATGAATATCGGTGCGCGCGGGATTGTTCTGCACTTTCACCATGTAGACGCCGTTCGAGTAGGTGATGCGGGCGGGGATTTCGGTGCTGAGATTCTCGAAGGCTTTGATCACAAGACCGTCCGGCACCGGCTTGATAGCCTGATGCACCCGGTCGAAGTAGTTGAAACGCAGATGATAGGCGGTTGCGGTCAGATCAGCCGGGTCGATATGCACGGCCGCGAAATGCCACTTGTGCCACAGGGGGCATTCCGCGGGCGTATGAATCGACGACGTGCGCGTCGGGCAATTTAGGACGGGAATTTCTTCCTTGTCGAAGAAGAGCAATTCGACGCGGCGGTTGAGCTGAGAACGGTAGTTGTCGCGACCGGCGTTATCGAGTGGGAACGACTCGCCACAAGCCACCAGTCGTTTGAGATCATCGGTATACATGACCAGCGAACGATAGCGGCCGATCTGACCGCGCGGCACGCCGAGGGCGGCGGCGATTTCATCATTGTAGATATCGAAGACGGCGCGCCACATCTCGAGCGGCCAGCGGTGAGTGCCGGAGTTGGAGATGATCGAGATCGTGTTATCGGGAATGACTGTGGCTCCCGGCGGCGCCTGGTTGGCCAAGACCCAGGCATTGTATGATGTGATGAAGTTCTTGGTCGCTTCTTTCGTCGGGTTATTCCACTGATTGTTAATGGCGCCCGGATCGCAGTTCCAACCCCAGCGGGTGTTCTGCTTGATAAACAGCATGATCTGCTGATAGTCTTCGATGCGGTGCCGGGATTCGGAGACCTTGGCCCACTTCTCGCGGTCGCCGTCGATCAGGTACTGCACATTCTGCGCGCGCAGAGCGGAGAGTTCGAAGTTCATTTTGGCCTGGCCGGATGTGTCGGCATGGCCGGCGACGAGCAGGCGTTTATTCGGATTGAACTCGAATTGCTTGAGACCGAGGGCGAGTGCGCGCACGCCGGTGACTTGGTCTTGTTGCTGTTGGGTGGCCGCATCAGACGCATCATCGCCAACGCCCTGCGAGGAGGATGCGCCGGAGGGACGTTCCGGCATCATGACGGCGCTGTCGAGATGGAAGAGCACGTCTTCCATTTCGAGGATGTCGACCTGGAGGCGGTGATGGACGAAGGTCGTCGGAGTGCCGGTGCGCGCGCCAAGGCGCAACAGGAAATCGCGGAATGAGCCAAAGACACTAAATCCCATGAGCTTCGTTCGCCATCCGTGCTATTGGGTCCACTCTTCGTCCTTGATATCGAACGAGACGCGTATACTCCCGGCCGGCAGATCGGTTTCCTTCCCTTTGCCGGAGCCATCGAGGTTACCGGTGCGGATTGCGCCGTTCGGGAGATAGAGACTGTATTCCTTATCCGGGATCGGATTGCCGAACTCATCCTTGAGTTCGAATTCGAGGTCATCGATAATCGTCAACATGCCGGAACGCTTGCTGAAGTTGCCGACGGTCACGACAAAGTAGAACTGCGGCATCGAGAAGCGGCCCATGATCTCTTTCTCGCGCGCCACGGCCAGCATGTCATCGTCGACTTCCACCAGCCACTCGGATTCCACCTTGTTGCCGGAGATCTTGCTTTCGATGATCTTCAGACGTTCGGTGGAGTAATTGGGATCATAAATCCAGATTTCAAGCCGCGCTTTGGCGCCATCCTTGAGTCCGGCGGTCTCGGCCGTAAGCTTGACGGTTTCGCCAACCTTAGCGGTTGTTTTCGACCAGACGGCGGTGACAATCGCGCGCAGCGTCAGCTCATAGTTGCCGGTTTCAGTCACGGATTCTTTGAAGCCGCCGGCCAGCAGTCCGCCGCTGATATCACCATTGGGCGCCTTGAGACGGTAGTTGCAGTCGGTAATCGGAAATCCGGCAGAGTCGACGGCGGTAACCTGGATGTAGTGCCCCTCAGTTTCAGATTCGGATTCTGTTCCTTCCCCGCTCTCAACCTCGCCGGCCTCAGTCTCTGCAGCCGTTTGTTCTTGAGCGGCAATGGCACCCGATCCGCCTGATCCGGACGAACCGGCGCCACCGCCACCGCCAGCTTCGCCGATCAATACGGTGAAGCAACCGGCAACGATCGAGTCCGGTGGCCCCGAGCAGGTGCACATATCGCCGACCCGCGCTGCCGGCTGGCCGCCGATCATTACGCCCGAAGAGCCTTTCGTGATCGGGCCACCGACATGCGGCGGCGGCGGGGTGCCCGGATTAACCATCGGGCAGACGTGCATATCGCCAAGGCGGGCGGCAGGCATGCCGCCGATCAGAACCTGCGGGAAGCCTACCACAATGCTGCCCCCGTGGGCGGTCATATCTCCGATTCTGGCTGCTGGAGGCATAGTGAATTCCTTGTTAGACTCCTTCCGCACATACTGTCGCATGAGCGGAAGAGCGGTTCAAAACCAGACGACAACAGTCAATGAATGTAGCGAGAATGTATTGGGGGAACGGGAGACAGTCAATAAAGAAGTCGAACGGGGATTATGATTTACCCCGTTCGAGACGCGCACCGCAAATCGGACACGTATCACGGTCCCGCCGCAGCCACTCGTGACCGAAGCGGCAGCGAAGGAACGCGGTGTCCGGATCGATATAAACGGTGTCCCAATCAGCCAGGACGGTATACTTGAGGCTGCCGTCGGCGAGGCGCATGGCAAAAGTGAGCGGTTCGATCTTTTGCAGCACGTCGCCTTCACAATCAAACTTGATCAATACCGAATCCTGATGCACCTGCTTCTCGGTTTGCCGGACGTTGTTACGCTCGACTACGCGAGTCTCCAGCATGGCGGTGGTTTCGCTGCGCATGCCTTTGTACATCAGCGAGTGTTCCGTCGTGATGCTATCGATGGTCATTCGCCATTGCGCAATCACGATATTCGGCTTGGCGGTAAACTCCACGCCGCCCTGATAGCGCTTGCCGATGCGGATTCGCTCGGCCGCATCGACCCAGCCGCTTGAGACCGCCAGCAGAGTGGTGACGAGTGCTGCGGCCATTAACATACATCTGATCTGCCCGGTACGTAAACGCATGTTATTGTCCTCCATTTCACTCGTCGGCGCAAGATTAAGCGGATTGGAGGAATATAGCAAACAACGTGCAAAGCTGGCGACTTTTGAACAGCGATGCCAAGGGAAAGTACAGCCGCAAAGAGGGGAGCCGGCGCGAAGCCAGTCGTTTCATGGAACAACGGCTTGCATCCAGGGGTCAGAACCTGTTCGAATGCCGCGAATAGCTCAGGAATTGCCCTTGAACAGCCCTACGACATTTCCGTCGAGATCGGCGAACATCGCGCAACTGCCAATACCGGGGATGGGCGTCGGCGGCATTACCGTCTTGCCGCCAAGTCTTTCCGCTTTGTTGAGGCTGGCCTGAAGGTCGTCTACGCCAACATAAAATGTAATCGACGGGCCCTGTCCCGGCTGATACGGCCCAATCCCCCCGCCGATCGTGTTTTCGTGAGCCGGCTCAACGAGGGAATAGTCGAAACCGGGTGCAGAGCTGGCTTTCCAGCCGAAAAGCTGTGAGTAGAACTCGGCCGATTTGGCGCGGTCTTTGACGTTGATCTCAAAGTGGACAATTGGTCGAGACATCTAGTTCCTCTCTTTGGTTTCTTGTGACAGTAAGAAGCGAAGGTTAACTTATCTACTTGGTCGCGGGCACCCGGCCGTAGAGCTGGGTGATCAGGCCGAGAACCAGGCCGACGAGAGTGCCGGGGATCAGGATCTCGAGCCAGTAGTGCTTGCCGGTCTCGGAGGGCATCGCTGCAATGATGAATGCGAGCACGAAGCCGACGAGAATTCCGACAACGATTCCGACCTTCAGGCTCCGGAACTTGCGCGCAACAAAGCCGATGATGATCCCGGCAATCATTCCTTTGAGGGTCGAACCGATGACAATACCGGCAATGGCCGGTGTCGTTTCTGGCGCAGAAAATAGGGCGGTCAGGCCGTCAATGGCGCCCAGCACTGCGCCCAGGATCAGCCCGAGAATTGGTTTGGACATCTGCAACTCCTTGGTTTCGTGTTATCAGACAGCTTCTAATCTTCTATTGCCCGGGCGGGCCGATTCCTTTACGACCCGAGGAAGAAATAAATGATCGACCTGATCACCATATAGCCGATGACGATCAGCACAATCACCTTGTTCCGGTTCGCCCAGCGCCAGAAGCGCTCAAAGAGGTTCTCGCGGTAAGCGGAGACTTCCCTGCCATCCAGGAAGGCAGCGATATCCGCAGCCAGTTGAATTACGGTCGCATACCGCATTTCCGGATTCCGTGCCATTGCCTTGAGGCAGACTGCCTCCAGAGCGCGCGATATCGAACGGTTCAGTTGGCGGGGCGGCTTGAAACTGCCGCCAACAACCTGTTCGCGAATCACGATTCCGTCCGGGCCGCCAAAGGGAGCGCGGCCGGTCAGAAGGAAATAGAGGACGGCACCGAGGGAGTAGATGTCGGAGCGCGCGTCGATGCGGTGGACCTCGCCGCGTGCTTGTTCCGGCGACATGAAAGCCGGCGTACCAATGACGGTACCGAGCGCGGTTCCGTTCGGGCGCGAGGACGCAATTGGGTCATTAGGTGTCGCCGGCGGTTCGGCCTGTGCCGTATCAGCCGCCCAAGCAATCCCCCAGTCCATAACCAGCACCTCGCCGAAGGCGCCGATCATGATATTTCCGGGTTTGAGGTCGCGATGAATGATGCCGCGCGAGTGGGCGAAGGCGAGAGATTCACACACTTTGAGGAAGATTCGCAGGCGATCGGCAAAACTCAACTTCGCGATCGCAGAGGATTCCAGAGTCTTCCCTTCCACATACTTCATCGCGTAAAAGGCGCGGCCGTCAGGCAACTGACCGACATCGTGGATTGGCACGACCCCTGGATGTTCGAGTTGCGCCACGATACGCGCCTCATGCAGCATGCGGCGGGACAGTTCGCCGCTTGCATCGAGCAGCGAAACAACTTTGATCGCCACCACGCGGTTGAGTTCTTTGTCGCAGCCACGATAAACGGTAGCCATCCCGCCGGCGCCGATTCGTTCCTGCAATTCGTACTTGGTGCCGCTTAGATCCGGCTCGCCGAGAACGCTCTGCAGCCGCCGTAGGCCGGAATCGGAAAGGTGTCTCATGGGGTGTCGACCCCCAGCATCGCGCGGACTTCCTCACGATATTCCTCGTCGGTTGCCGTCAGATCGCGGATTTCGGCGAGAACGAGCCGGCGGAAATCACGGCGCATGGCAGACAGGTAGTTCGTCACGGTTTCCTCGGAGACTTGAAACGCCTCGGCCAACTCGCGGTAGGTGATGCGTGTTTCGCTGTCGAGCGCTTCAAGGTCATAGCGCTCAAAGACGGCAAACTGCTTCAGTTTGCCGGCGGCTTCACACTGATGCCGCAACAGCTCGACGCAATGCACAAACAGGCTGCGTATCCACTCGCGCTCGAATAGTTGATCGGGAGCCGGCGCGTGAGCTTGCGGCAACTCGGTGATCTCGCCTTCGGCAAAATCAAAATCCAGCGACAAGCGCTGGAGGTCGCCACCGCGTTTCTGGCGGGAGGCGGCTGCATTTTCTTTGCCGACATAGCGGTCGAGGCAGACGCGCAGGAAGGTTCGAAAACGCGCCTTGCCGGCATCGAAATCGGCGAGGAACTCCTGCTCGAGCGCGCTGAGGAAGAACCCTTGAGTGAGATCCTCGGCTTCGGGGCGTTGCTTATGCCAGCGCAGGCGAAGGTACTTGTAGACCGGCAGCCAGTAGAGATCGATGATGCGTCCCATGGCAATGCGGCGTTCATCGCTGACCTCCGATTTGAGCGCCACGATCGCGGAATGGCGCGTGCGCGGGAACCCACCGCTCCGGTCCGACAACTTTCCGTTGCAATCAAGACTCATAATGGATCACGCCTTTTCGATAACGCCCGCGGCATCCTCGCAAGATTAGGATTAGAAGGAATACGATTCGATCCGGGAGAATTGGAGAGCAGCGTTGCGGATAAATCACTTCTGGCGCAGGACCATCAGCCGGATTTCGGTCATGTCCTCGATCGCCCAGCGGATACCCTCGCGGCCGAAGCCGCTCTCCTTGACTCCGCCATACGGCATGTGGTCGACTCGCCAGGAGGGCACATCGCCGATGACGACGCCGCCAACCTGGAGAGTGTCCCAGGCTTGGTGCGCTTTCTGGATATCACGCGTGAAGATTCCCGCCTGCAGGCCATACTTGCTGTTATTGACTTCGCTCAGAGCCTCACCAAAATCGCGGAACGTTGATAAGATGGCCACCGGGCCGAAGGCTTCATGGGTGCAGATCGTTTGACCGGGCGGCACATCCTCCAGCAGGGTCGGTTCGAGCATCACGCCGTCGCGCCGGCCGCCGCAGAGAAGCCTACCTCCCGCAGCCACAGCGGACTGAATCCAATTTTCGAGACGGCGGGCATCGTCTTCGGAGATCAGCGGCCCGATGAAGGTGCTCTCATCCCGAGGATCACCCATCTTCAGGGTCTTGGTGGCGGCTGCCAGTTTTGTCTTAAACGTCGCATAGACTGTCTCGTGGACTATAATTCGCTGTACACTGATACAGCTTTGTCCCGATTGATAGAACGCGCCGAAGACGATGCGCTGCGCGGCATCGTCGAGATCAGCGTCGGCGTCGACTACACAGGCGGCGTTGCCGCCCAGTTCGAGGACGACTTTCTTGTGGCCACAGCGGGCTTTCATGTCCCAGCCGGCGGCCGGCGATCCGGTAAACGAGAGGAGTTTGAGGCGCTCGTCGGTTACGAGCAGATCAGCCGATTCGCGCCGGGCGGGAAGGATCGAAAACGCTCCCGCAGGCAGGTCGGTTTCAGACAGAATCTCGCCGATCAGCAGCGCGCCGACCGGCGTATAGCTGGCCGGTTTGAGTACAAACGGGCAACCGGCAGCGATAGCCGGCGCGATCTTGTGGGCGACGAGGTTCAGCGGAAAATTGAAGGGCGAGATCAACGCACAGGCGCCGACCGGCACCCGCTTCCACATGCCGAGATAACCACGCGCCCGGGGAGCAATGTCGAGCGGCAGGACTTCGCCGAGAATGCGCACCGACTCTTCGGCAGCGATCCGGAAGGTATCGATCAGGCGCGTGACTTCCCCACGCGCGTCGCGGATCGGCTTGCCGGCTTCAAGACAAAGTGCCAGCGCCAGTTCTTCCGCGCGCTCTTCAAACCGACGGACGCAGTGATTAAGAATGGCCTGGCGCTGGAACGCCGGCAATTTGCGCATCGGCTCCTCGGCGGCAACGGCAAGTGCAATCGCCTCGTCAATAACGGGGCCATCGGCCAGCGCGACCCGAGTGACCGGCTCGCCGGAGAACTTGTCAATAACGGCCAGGTTGGTATTGGCCGCAAGCGGGCGACCGCCGAGATAATACGGATATGAAGTTGCGAGCATAAATCCTCCCAATCCCGCGTCCGGCGTAAGTCTATGGCATGCCGCCAAAGATATCAACGGTTGATTTGACCGGTGTTTCGCTTGACCGTGTCCGCGTGTCCCCCTATTATTGGGCATTCTGATGACGAACTCCGACGCTGAGAACTCCCTGTCGCCATTGCCCGCCATCTCCATTTTGCTGGCCGTCAGGAACGAAGGTGAACACATTGACGAATGTTTGGCCGCGGTGGTCGGGCTGGACTATCCGCGCGATCTGACGGAGATTATTCTCGTCGACGGTGGGTCGGAGGACGGGACCAGGGAGAAGATTGCGGAATGGCAGAAGCGTGATAGTCGCATTCAACTGCTCGACAACCCGCGTGCCTCAACCGCGGCGGGAATGAACATTGCCGTTGCCGCCGCGCGCTTTGATCTCTGTCTCTGGATTTCCGGCCACGTTAAGCTTGAATCGGATCATCTGAAGAAGTGTGTCGCGACTATGCAAGCGACCGGTGCAGCGGCGGTCGGAGGCGTAGTCAGGACTGTCGGAACGACATCGATCGGCAGAATCAATGCCGCGGTGCTGTCGAACCGCTTTGGCGTCGGCAACGCCCCGCATCGGGTTGGCGCCAAGTCAGGCTGGGTGCCGACGGTGACGATGGCACTCTATCGCAAGCAAGCGATTCTGGACGTCGGTGGATTTGCTGAGCAGCTACCACGAAATCAGGACAACGACTTGCACGATCGAATGAACCGGCAGGGCTTTCGCTCTTACCTCGATGTTGATATTCGGCCGACTTATCTATGCCGCAACACCTTGGGCGGATTGCTGCGACAGGCGGCACGCAATGGATTCTGGAATGTCATGATGACGCGCCTCGGTTATGGCGGATTGTCACCTCGGCACTTCGCGCCGATGGCATTTGTTGGAGTTCAACTGGCGGCACTGCTGTGCGGCATCTTCTATCCACCCGCGCTGTGGGTGTTCGTCGGTGTCGCGGCAGCTCACTTGCTGGCGGCACTAGCAGTCGCGCTTGGGATTGCCGTTCAGCAGGGATTCCCCTGGCAGTGGGCGGCGATGCCGATCTGGTTTATTCTGCTGCACTGGACGTACGGTCTGTCCTCCTGGCGCGGCCTGCTGTCTCCCCGCGCCGATAAATAAGGCTGACACCGTTGAATTCCATTTCATCGCGAGCGAGAAAGGGTATATTCCCGGTCTCATTGAAGGTGAGGAATATCTTTGAGTGACAAGATGCAGACAGTTGACAAGAATAACCGGAGCGCTCTCGAGAGGTTTCTCAACCTCTTCGCCGAAGTGCGCTCGGGCGAAGCGGGGAATACGCTGCTGCTGACTCTGAGCATTTTCCTGATACTAACATCCTACTATATCGCCAAAGTGGCGCGCGAGCAGTTGATACTTGCCGGCGGCGGCGCGGAATTGAAAGCCTATTTGTCAGCGCTTCAAGCTTTTACTCTGATCTTCTGTATCGGTGCGTATGCGAAGCTCGTGGCTCGATTCAAGCGTCGCCAACTCCTAGACTTCGTGACGCTATTCTTCGTGGTTGGGTTCGCAGTGTTCTATCTGTTGGGAAAGGCCGACATGCCCTATGTCAGAGTTGCTTATTTTGTCTTCATCGGAGTGTTCAATCTGACGATCATTGCGCAGTTTTGGTCCTTCGCCAATGACATCCATACTCCAGAGGAGGGCAAGCGCCTCTTTGCGATAATTGCCTTCGGCGGATCATTAGGAGCCGTTGTTGGTGCCAAAATACCCGACTACCTGGCTGGGATTCTGGGCAAGTACGAGAGTCTGCTTCTAGCCGCAGCTCTGCTGACACTCAGTCTGTTGCTATTGAAGGCAGTCGACTCACGCAGGAGGGCAGTTGTCTCCCGTTCACTTGGACATGAATCTCAGACGACGCGCGAATCGGAAATCGGCCAATCGGGAGCATTTCGCGTTGTCTTCGGCAGCCGTTACCTCTTGATGATTGCTCTGTTGATCCTACTGCTGAACTGGGTCAATAGTTCCGGGGAGTACATCTTGGACAGAATTGTAACAGCCCATGCTCAAGAGGTCGCCGCTGCGACTGGAGGGACGGAACCTGCGATGCTCAAAGTCGAAGAGGTGTTCATTGCCAAATTCAAAGCAAATTTCTTCTTTTGGGTGAACACGATCGCGCTGCTGGTCCAGTTGTTCCTCGTTTCACGTGTGATAAAATGGTTCGGTATTCGCACGGCAATAATGATCTTGCCACTAGTCGCATTGGGCGGCTACCTCTCGGTAGCGATTGTGCCTATCCTAGCCTCGATTCGACTCACTAAGATTGGAGAAAACGCCGGCGACTACTCGATTAACAACACGGCCCGTCAGATGCTGTTTCTTCCGACAACCCGCGAGGAGAAATACAAGGCCAAGGTAGCTATCGACTCATTCTTCGTGCGCATCGGCGATATGCTCTCAGCCGGGGTTGTGTACGCCGGGGGCACCTGGCTTGCCCTTAAAACGCAACAATTCGCCATTGTGAACGTGGTGCTGGTAGTGCTGTGGCTGTTCCTGGCGGTGGCAATCGGGAAAGAGAATCGGCGTCTGATGGCGGCGGCCGATAGCGCTAACGCAAAAGCTTGACGGCGTCTTCGTAGGGCGTAAAGCCGGGCGGACGCCGATCTCCCATCGTATTCGGTTTGTGAAACTCGGGGCTGTCTTTGATGATCTTCAGCAGCTTCTCGCGCTCACTCGGCTTTGCGAGATGGGCAATGCCGACGGCTCGCTCGCCAAGACTCAAAGTACGCGGGTCGAGGGCGCCATATTCGGTCACGATGATGACTTTGTCAACCGGCGTCGCCGTGGTGGTGATCCCTGCCGGGCAGCGGTCGACGATCTTGGAGATGCCGTTGCTGGTTTGCGATTTGAGCGCAATAATCGCCACCCCTCCGTCCGAGTATTGCGCGCCGCGGATAAAGTCGCTCTGTCCACCGACGCCGGAGTAAATTCTACGTGCCTCAAGGGAATCAGCCCAGATATTTCCGTGCAGGTCAACACCGATGGCGGAATTGATCGAAACCATATTTGGCTGTTCGGCAATCTTGAAAACAGAGTTGGTGTAGTTGGAGGGACGGCTCTGCACAGCGCTGTTGTAGCTGAGCCAATCGTAGCCGGCCTGCGTCTCGGACAGGAAGATCGCCGCGACCGAGAAATTCAGGTGCTTTTTCCAGCGATTCGTAACGACGCCCTTTTTGATCAGCTTGGCCATCGCATCGGCGAACAATTCGGTATGGATTGATAGATCCTTGACGCCCTTTTTGAGGATCGCCTCGGTGACCGCTTCCGGAACTTCGCCGATGCCGTATTGCAGGGTTGATCCGGGCCCATCGCTGCTGCCGTCAATGATATACAGCCCGGCGATGATTTCGCCGATGCGCGTTGCAACGGCATCCGGCTCCGGGATCGGGGATGACGGCAGCGGGTACTCGACATCGAGCAAGTAGTCGATTGACGATTCCGGGATTGTCGTGCCCAGCACGAACGGCATATGCTCATTGCGTTCGGCGATGACGATGCCACCATTGTGGTTGCAGAAATTGACGGCCTCCAGGACTCCCTCCACAGTCGTGCCGAGACTGTAGTTCCCGCCGCGATCGGGACCAGAGACGCTGATGAAAGCGACACTGGGATGAATGGCGCTCTTGATGTAGCGCGGAATCTCGGACAGGTGGAGCGGGTGATAGAACGCCCAGCCGCGATTCACGGCCTCGCGGGTGATGTAGCTGTTGAAGATGATGCGATACGTAATCCGACCGCAGGCTTCCTCCGTAAACGCCGAGCGAATGCGATCGCCCAAGAGCAGGACGGCATAAAGATCGACATCTTTGATCCCGGTTTCGATACCCAAGTGCTCGATCAGCGACTGAGGGGTAGCAGCGTTTCCAGAGGCGTAGATGACGCTTCCGGGCTGAATGAGCAAGGGGTTGACGACGTCGGCGGCACAGGAAACCTTAATCATGCCAACAAGATATCAGAAAACCTTCCCTAATTCAATCGTTTATTGGTTTATCGACATTAGATGGCCGAACATGAAGGCTCCAACAAACGTTTGGGCGCGACATTAATCTCGCTTGCTATTTTATGGCAATGATTTACCTTAAAATGGATCAGGTCATCCACGGACACGACATCTCTCCACAACAACTATTCTCTTGAGGTTTTTGATGAGTTCGCTTGTCCCTTATTCCGTCCGGGCAGCTCTCCTCGGCCTGATGAGTCTTCTGCTATCTTCGCTCGCTCAGGGTTCGACACCATCTTCATTGGCTGGACGACCGACTGAAACGGAGCCAGAAGGACCAGTATTCGCACGGGAGCAACTGCTTGAGCCACAAGGGTACGATACCCTTGCCTACAACTTCACCAGCAGTCTCGACGGCTGGACTTTTTTCCACACCGCCGATACCGTGCAGGAGTACTACCCCGATGTTCGCTGCGTCGAGCGCACGCGAATGAAAGCAGTCGGATCGCCATTCGCCTTGGCTTGGAGCAGCTTTGGCGGAACCGGATCGGCGCAAATGACCTGTGCCTTTGACGGTTACTATACGGACAGCTGCCACTATAGCTGGCAGATCAAGTCGATCCAGTCCCCGGTCCCAGCCACCTGGGATGGCGCCAGTCGAATTGAAGCGCGCATCTACAAGTCCTTTTCCGCAACGGCATACGCGATGATCGGCTACATGAAGCCGGGCGATACCGTGTTCAGTTATGTCGGCTGGACGAGTGCGTTGCCCACCAACGCCTGGACGACGATTTCGCTTCAGGAACCGACAGCGGGCGCGTTTTCGGATCTTGCCGCCGTCTCCGTACTGATCGGCTCCTACAGCGGCAAGGGCGCGATATACGTCGACTTGGTGCGCCGCATCAAATTCACGGTGGTAACGCCGACGCTGATTTCGCCGGCCAATCTGGCCACGATTGAGAACAACTTACCCACCTTCACCTGGTCGGACGACGGCGCCAACTACACGCTCCAAGTGGACACGAGTGCGAGCTTTCCCACACCCCGTACCTATACCGGAATCACAGAGGGTTCCTACACGCTCACCACGCCGTTGCCAAATTCCGGCGGCTACCTCAATACGCATTATTACTGGCGGGTGCAGGCGAACTACACGGGGATCGGTTCTGCGTTCTCTGCGGCAAACCGCTTCGACATCACCGGGACTCACGATGTGCCCTCGGAGTTTGCGACGATCAGTGCCGCGTATACCGCGTTCGGTTTGCGCTCGCCGGGAACCGTGCGCGTGGCGCCCGGGACCTATACCGGTGCCTCCAACTGCAACATCGGCAGCTTCGGTGAACGCCCGGTGAGTATTGTCTCATCGGCGGGTCCGGCAACAACGATCATCGATTGTCAGGGGCTTTATCCCGGCTTCAATTATGATTACTACGCCCCTGGCGGAGTCGTGCTGCAGGGATTCACGATCCGCAACGCCAGCGGCGGCAATGGTGCCGCTGTCTTCTGCTGGACGGCTTCGCCAACGATCCGCAATTGCATAATCGAGGGCAGCACCGGCCGGGGGATCTATTGCCGCAGCGGCTCGCAGGCCCGGATCGAGAACTGTGTCATTCAGAACAACGACAGTGCCGGCGTGCAGCTGGAGACGAGCGCGAATATCACCATCACCGGCGGCCGCATCACTGGCAATTCCGGGTACGGACTCCGCATGTGGAGCGGCACTACCGCAACAATCAGCGGCTGCCAGTTCGGGTCGTCAGTAACCAATGCTCTCGGAGAAAGCGGTGCCATTCGCGCGCTGCAGTCAGTCTTGACGGTTACCGGCTGTGCCATCAGCAACGGCACCGGGAACGGGATCGAGAGTTATGGCAACAATCTGACCGTGACCAAATGCGATCTCGTCGGTAACCGCGCGCAGACGAACGGCGGGGCGATCGCGATCTATTGGTCGGAGGAGAACACCGTCAGCATCGATTCGTGCTTCTTCTCCGGCAACACGGCATCGACCGGCGGCGGGCTCTATCTGGCGCAGGTCGGAACATTGAGCATCAATCACTCGACATTTGTGAACAACAAGACCGGCATTGACCCGAACGTTGAGGGGAACTATGTCGGTCCGATCATGATGGCGAACTGCATCATCGCCAATTCCACGACCGGCCCGGGCATCGATGATGCCGACGGCATCATCGGCATGACGATCACGTGCACCGACATATACGGCAATGCCGGCGGCAACTGGGTGGGGGTCTTGTCGCGACAACTCGGTTTGCGTGGGAACATTGCCGCCGATCCACTCTTCTGCAATGCTGCCGGCAGTAACTTCACGATTGCGGCGACTTCGCCGTGTGCGGCGGCACATACGACCTGTGGCGGGATGGGTGTCTATCCAGTCGGTTGCACGCTCAACCGGCCGCCGGTGTTCGTCGAGCGGGCAGATACGACGATCCTGGAGAGTCAAACGCTGATTCTCGCGGTGGCGGCTGACGATCCGGATGAGGATATCCCCGATCTGAGTACCGGAGCGCTGCCGGTGAACGGGACATTCGCTGATCACGGCGACGGCAGCGGCAGTCTGACCTTCACCCCCTCTTACGAACAGGCAGGCACCTACACCGTGACCTTCTTTGCCAACGATGGTGAACTTGCCGATACGATGTCGGTGCAGATAACAGTGACCAACGTCAACCGTCCACCGGTCTTTGCGACGATTGCGGATGATACGGTTGCCGAGGGTGAGACGCTCGTGCTGGAGATCAGCGCCAGCGATCCGGACGGCACAGCGCCGAGGCTCACCGCTGTGAACCTGATGCAGAACGCCACGTTTACTGATCTTGGTGGAGGACGAGGTCGCTTTACCTTTGCGCCAGATTTTGGCCAGGCGGGACAATACGCGGTGCGGTTCTTGGCCAGCGACGGCACATTGAGCGACACCGCCGACGTTGCGATTGTTGTGACCGGCACGAATCGTCCGCCGGTGATTGCGCCGATCGCAGACCGCGAAATTGCCGAGCAGCAGCCGATCGAGATTGAAGTCACGGCAACCGACCCGGACGGCACGATTCCAACGTTAAGCGCCTCGGGGCTGCCGCCAGGCGCTACGTTCAGCGACCACGGCGACGGCAGCGGGCAGTTCAATTGGACGCCGTCATATGCGCAAAGCGGTGTGCATGTGGTCACGTTTGCGGCAACCGACGGCGTATTCTCTGTCAGTGCCGGCGTGACAATTACGGTGACCAATGTCAATCGCCGGCCGGCATGGGTCACGGTTCGGGATACGGTGATGCACGTCGGTCAGACACTGATTCACGCGGTGGAGGCGAGTGATCCCGACTCCGACCCCCTGACCCTGAGCGCGCTGGGAGTCCCGCCGCACGCAACCTTTACAGACCGCGGCAGCGGAAGCGGCGAGATTGCCTTCACGCCGGAACTTGACCAAGTCGGCACCTATGCCGTCAGCCTGATTGCCAGTGACGGATTTCTGGCGGATACAAACTCACTCTCGATCGGGGTCCGGCCCGGAGCGATTATCGCCGTCCAGCCCGATACCGTCCGGTTCGTGATCGACGCTGTTGCAGCGGAGCTGTCTATCGAGAATCACGGCGAAGCGCAACTCGAATGGTCCGGAAGCGCCGATGTTCCGTGGCTCGCACTCAGCCCCGGAAATGGGACCATCGCGGTCGGCGGGAGCATCAAGGTTGCAGTTGCGGTCGATAGTTCACAGTTGGCCTCGGGATACCATTGGGCCCACATTGACTTGCTCTCAAATGGCGGCAATGCGCGTGTGACCCTAGTGGCGGGCAAGTCGCTGGCATTGACAGTACCGCCGATCCTGGGGAGCGTTCAGATCAATGAAGTGATCAGCCTGCCATTTAACGGCCTGATCAGCACCGCGACCCTACTTGAGGCGGTTGTGGTCGAGAGTCGCAAAGGCGCCGGCTGTACCACAGACGTCGTGACGGCGAATGATCGAGTTACGCTGATCGTCGCCCCGGCTGCGGGAGACGAATTTCTCGAACTTGACTCGGTGATCATCCACATCAGTCCGGGCCTGACGACTTCCGACGGCATCCCATTGCGCAGTCGCGACTCGGTGCGAACGTTTGTCACTGGAGCGGCAGTTTGGCCGGGTGATACTGACCATAATGGCATCGTTGATGAACGCGATGTCTTGCCGATTGGACGGTACTTCGACATCCAGGGTCCGCCACGAGGCGACGGTGATTGGCTTTGGTCGCGCCACCTGGCGCGCGTTGTGCTGGGCGAAAATGCTTGGTCGCCCTACGCCGCGATCTACGCCGACGCCGACGGTAACGGCGCCGTGGAAGCCGAAGACATCTGCGGAGTCGCAGACAACTGGCTGAAGACGATTGCCGGCATGGGGCGCGCCGGTGAGGACGGCGACGACGGCGCTCTTGCCGGGCACGCGGGTGAATTCGATTGGAGCAAGATCCGCCGGGCGCTGATTGATTGCCCGGAAAGCCGCGGGCGCACTGAACTGATCGGAATTCTCGATGCGATGGCGGGCGCGCCAGCTGCGGTTCTTCCTGATGCAGTCGAACTGTCCCAAAATCGTCCCAACCCATTCAATCCGACCACGGTTATCGAATTCAACTTGCCAAAAGCGGACTGGATTTCGTTGACGGTGTACAATATCCGCGGTCAGCAAGTCCGGCTGTTATCGGAGGGGACGCGTCCGGCAGGTCAGACTCAACTGACGTGGAACGGTCGTGACGATCGGCAGCTGCCGGTAGCATCAGGTGTCTACTACTACGTCTTAAGGACTTCATCGACGCGGGTCGGACGGACGATGGTGCTGCTGCGTTAGCACTTGTGCGGGCGAGCGGGAATATCGACAAAAAACGGAGGACGCCTACATCATCCCCTTGGCTCGCAGCCAGTCGTCATTGTAGATCGTACTCAGATATCGGGAAGCGCCGTCCGGAAAGATAGTCACCATCCGGGCCGATGCGGCGAGCGCTCCGGCAATCTTCAGCACGGCCCAGATCGCGGCACCGCTGGATCCGCCGGCCAGAATGCCCTCCTGTCGGGCCAGTCGACGCGCGGTATGAAACGCGTCAGCATCAGCGACCTGCACCATGTCGTCGATAACCGTGAAATCGGCGCAACCCACGATGAACTCATCGCCGAGTCCTTCCATCAGATAAGGTGACGGCTTGATCAGCTTCCTGGTGCGAAAGTACTCGGTGTAGATTGAGCCAACCACATCGACCGCGACAATCTGAATCTTCGGGTCTTTCTCCTTCAGATAGCGCCCGACGCCGCCGATCGTGCCGCCGGTCCCCATCCCGGCCACCAGATAGTCAATCCGGCCTTCCATCTGTTCCCAAATCTCCGGACCGGTTGTGAGGTAATGTGCCTCATTGTTTTCGCGATTGTTGTGCTGGTCGGGGAAATAGCCGTTGGTGAGCTGGCGCGCGAGTCGCGGCGTGATATTGTTGTAGGAATCGGGCGACTCCGGCGGTAACGAGGTGTCGGCCTTAATCACATCAACACCAAGCGCCAGCAATTGACTGAGTTTCTCCGGGCTGATCGTATCGCGCACCACGACTTTCAGTTTGTAACCGCGCTGGATGGCGATCAAGGCGAGACTCATGGCCATGTTGCCGGAAGAATTTTCGATGATCGTGTCACCGGGCTTAATGCGGCCGTCCCGTTCGGCCTTGAGAATCATGTGCCGGGCGACGCGGTCTTTGATACTGCCGGACGGGTTTAGAAACTCCAACTTGGCATAGACCGCGCACTGCAGGTCTGCCGTGATGCGGGTTAGCTTGACCAGCGGCGTGTTGCCGATTGCATGCAACGTGCTGTCAAAGCGCCTGACGTCCAATGGTTCTCCTTGCTAAAAGACTAAATCACTCAAAACTGCGACGTGCAATTCGCGATCGTTGTCGACACAATTGCGGAATAGAAAATAAGTGGATTCAGCGGGTAATGCGCGATTGAATTTGTTGAAATACGAAGTCAATTCTGCGGGAATCGTGCGGAACTGCGAAGGACTACGCCCGCAATTGCTTGTGCGACAACTCCTGATAGAGTGCCGACGAGCCCAGGAGCTCGGAGTGCGTTCCTTGGGCGACGATGCGGCCGCCGTCGAGGGCGATGATCCAGTCGGCACGCTGCACAGTCGCCAGGCGGTGCGCAATGATGATGGCAGTCTTCCCCACCAGCACCTTGTCGAGCGCATCCTGAATCAGTTGCTCCGAGATTGAATCCAGGGCGCTGGTCGCCTCGTCGAGGATCAGGATCGGCGGATCCTTCAACAAGGCGCGCGCCAGACAAATCCGCTGTTTCTCGCCGCCGGACAAGGTTACCCCGCGCTCGCCGACCATGCTGTCGTAACCGTGCGGCAGACCGGAGATGAAATCGTGAATGTTGGCGATCCGCGCCGCCCGTTGGATTTGCTCGCTGGTCGCGGCAGGATCGGAATAGGCGATATTCTCCCCGATCGTCAGGTTAAACAGGAGCGGATCCTGATCCACGAGCGCAATATTGTCGCGCAGAGTCTGTAGGGAGAGCCGGCGCAGGTCCACGCCATCGACGGCAATGATGCCGGAATCAGGGTCGTAGAAACGCATGATCAAGTTGATAATTGTCGTCTTGCCGGAGCCGGACGGTCCCACCAACGCCAGGGTTTCGCCGGCGGGGATGTGGAGATTCAGGTTGTCGATGCGAAAATTGGAGTCGCCGTAGGAGAAATTCACTTCGGTGAACTTGATATCGCCGCGGATCTTGCCAATCCGGACCGGCGCGGGATCCTCCTCGACTGCGGGGGGCAGGTCGAGATACTCAAAGATGCGCTCGACGGAGGCCATGGCGGCGGCGACCTCGATGCGCGAACCGGCCAGACTCTGGACCGGGCTATACAGCAGCGACAGATACATGTAGAAGGCGAAGAGCTGTCCGAGCTGCATCGTGCCGACGGCGACCAGGTAGGCACCGGCGCAGAGAACGATGATCGGACCGAGCGCATTGACAAACTGAATGCCGTTGCCGGCGACCGAGCGGAGCACGCTGAACTTGACGTAGAATCCGGTCAGGCCGGACATGATCCCATCGACTTTCTTGTTCTCGGCATCCTCCCGGCCAAAGGCTTTGACGATCTTGAGTCCGACCAGGAGTTCCTGGATGGCGGCCGACAGCGTCGCTACAGTCGCCTGAAGTCCGCGCGCCGTCGAGTGAATGTGTTTGCTCAGGACGCCGGTCACGAGAATCGTCACCGGCACGGGAATGATTGCAATCAGAGTCAGTTGCCAGTTGTCATAGAGCAGATAGGCGAGCACGCCGAACAAGAGCAGGAAGTTGTTCAGAATCACAAGCAGCGTGGACGAGAGGAGATCCTGAATGCGCGAGACATCGGCGAGGAATCGCGACATCACCTCACCGACCTTGTGTGTCTGGAAGAATCTCAGTGACAGCCGTTCGAGATGCGCAAACAGGTGGGAGCGCATGTCGGCAATGATGCGGGCCCCGATGAAACCAACGAAGTAGTCGCGCACCCCGGTCAGGACAACCTGAAACAGGTAGATGGCGACCAAGGCGAGTCCGAACCAGACGACCGGCGAGAGGTCGATAGCGCCGGCGGCACCGGATCGAATCAATTCGGGTATGAGGACGTCGACGAGATACCGCACCGTCAACGGCACGGCGAGGATCAGCGCCGTAATCGCCAGCATGACGATCAGGGTGACCAGTTCGTGGCGCCAATACGGCTTGAGAAACGGCCACAGCCGTCGTGCCTTGGTGGTGCTGAATGACATGAGCGATCGCCGGCGCCGGGGGCTCAAGTTCCGGCGCCTCGAAACTACCGGCTTTCCTTCGCCACCGGCGGGAATTTGGCCAGCAATGCGGCCACATACTCGCTGTCCGGCGGCGTTGCGAATCCTTGCTGCTGCTCCATTCGGTAAATGCAGTAGGGATTGTCGGCGCGGCAGCCGGTGGCCGAGACCGAGGTTGTCGCACAACCGCCGCGGCACAGCGGCAGGTACCGGCAGTCATGGCACTCGCCGCTCGCCGTGTCGCGCGTAAACTGGCGGTTGTAAGCAAAGCCGTCCGGGTTATTCCAGATTTCGGCCAGCGACTTCTCGCGGAGGTTGCCCTCGACAAATTCCTCCGGCATCGACAGACATCCCTTGATGGCGCCGTTGGATTCGATACCGAGAATCCGGGTGCCCGCATAGCAGCCCCAGTACGGGTTGCCCTGGCGCAGTTGATTGCCGGCCTGACCGTAGTAGCCAATGTTCTCACCGACATCAATGACGATTTCGTCATCATGTTCCTGCAGTTTAATCAGCTTGTCAATCAGGCGCGGATAATTGTCGAGCGAGAGGATCAAGTCACGGTTGTCCCGCATGCGGCCGGTCGAGGTGCAGAGCTGGACTCGCCATTGAGGACAGCCGACATCGATCAGGATGCGGCGGATGGCATCCATCTCGTCAATATTGATATTCGAGATCTGGCTCACGGCGCAGAACTGGCGGAAACCGTGCTTACGCATCAGGCGCATGGCGTTCAACGCGCCGCTGAAACTGTCGTCGCGCTGGCGGATGTAGTTGTGCGTCGTCTCGGTACCGTCAAAGCTCACTCCGACCTTGTTCAACGGCACACTCATGATATCCTGCACCACCTGATCGGAGAAGGCCAGGCCGTTCGATATCATCAGGGCTTTCATGCCGCGCTCGCGGATTCGCTTGGCCAGGATCAGCCAGTCATCCCGAAGGAGCGGTTCGCCGCCGGAGAGCGTGATGTCTTCGGCTCCCAGCGCTGCCAGCTCGTCGATCATGTTCAGGGCTTCGGCGGTGGTCAGTTCGTCGGGCCGTTTCTTGCCGGCAGCGGTGCCGCAGTGCAGACACCGCATGTTGCAGGCAAAAGTAGTCTCCCAGACTACGGAACGTGGATAGAACTTGAAGTCGGTCATGATTGCTCCTTGGGTGTAGATGCCGCCCGCTGGCTTCGCGAGCGCGCAATAATTTCCAGCATCGGAGAAAGATTGTGTTTCCAGCTCTGGCAGGCCTGCTCGCCGGTCAGGCCGCGGTCGGCGCGATTGGATGGGCAGCCCCCCAGGCAAACCGGCAGAATGTCGCAGTCACGACAGAGCGGATCAACAAACGGATCAATAGCGAAGAGCTTGACGAAATTCGCATTCTGATAGTCAATCTTGTCGCGGATATGCCCCATGGTCTTCGCCGGATCGCCGACGTAGTTCCAGCAGCGATAGAGATTCCCGTCCGGATCGACCAAAAAGGCGTTGACCAATTGCGCCATGCAGAAGACCGCACAGGGGCTGGGCAGCTTCTCAACGCCATAGCCGTTGTCGAGCAATTGCCGATAAAATCCGATTTCCACCTGCGAGAAATCGGCAATTTCATAGCAGGCTTCGGCGACGGCGGCGCAAGTGGCGGACGACGGCTCAACCATTCCGAAGTTGACCGATACGCGCTGCTGCAGGCCTGCGGCCTTTAGTTCCGTCAGCAACTCGGCAACGTCGGCGGAACTGAAGCTCTTGTCGATGTTCACTCGCACGGAGACGACCAACCTGCCGGCAGCGTACTTGAGATTGTCAACGATCGTCTGGAAGCTGTCTCTTCCGTTCTTGAGCGGGCGCCGAATATTGTGCAACCGCGCGGGGCCGTCCAGCGTCACCTGGCACACGCCGACTTTCAGGTCGACCAACGTGTCGACGCTGTCGCGATCCAGGAGATAGCCATTGGTGATGATCGAGGCTCGATAAGTGAAGGACTCATCATTTGCCATTCCGATAAGGCGGCGCGACAGGATTTCGATGACATCGAGGGCCAGCAGCGGTTCGCCGCCGTACCAGGTGAGATCAAGCTGAGTCAGGGTCTTGGCTTGGCGGCTGACGAATCCGACGATCTGATCGGCGATCTCCGGCGTCATCTTGCCGCGCTTGTTGTTCTCGAAGCAGTAGGGACAGGCCATGTTGCAGGCTAAAGTGGGAGCAACGATCAAGGCCAGTGCGGTGCGATCAAAGCGGGCGCTGCCGTGGGTGAACTTGAGTGCTTGCAACTCGTCACAGTCGTCAGGATGAACGAAGCGGCCATGCTCGAGTTGTTGAAGCAGCTCCCGTTCCGCATCGGTCAGGATTGGCGCAGAATTACCGTTGGAGAGCTTGGCCGCCAGTTTCTGATATGTTTGAAAGTTGTCCTCGGTCATCAGGGCGAGGGCACCGGTGAAGGCATTGAAGGCGATCCGATAACCGCCTTGCCATTGTTGAAAATGATTGTAGCGTGATACTCTGCTCATCGTGTCATGCTCGCTACCAGCAAACGCACCTAACGCACTATCGAATCTTGCTTATTCCCGACTGTCTCCACCGCCTCAAAGCTTCGCACGGATCCGGCAAGATCAAAGTCAGGAGAACTCGGGTCGTCTGTGTCCATTTCAACTTGGTGGCACCACCTCGCTCGCAAGAAATGCGTCAGTGAAATTGTGCTGTTCCTGGGAGGAGGAATCTGCCGGAACTCAACCAAAGGCAGAGAGGGGCGATGCCCCTCTCTGCGGATCCGTCACCTCAAATCTCGACGGGATCGATTCCGTAGCACGGAACGACCCTATCCTTCGGACAGAGGAACTTGAAGATGCAGACTTCGATGCCTGGATTCTGCGGATCGATCAAATAGATCATTGCAAATCCTCCTGTAGTGGGTTAGTAGTGACCTATGGGACCAGGCCCATCGTATCATAATGCATGATACGCCAACGTCAGTTATGGACACCTCCCGCTCCACTAGTAGATTATTGACTGCAGGTCGGAGTTCGAGGACGTCCCTGTGATCCAGAGAAACAGATTCACTCAGAAGCCGTTGTCAACCGGCTCCAAATCTGGACTTTTCGATACATTAGTCTACATAACACGCTCTTTTGAGTCAAGTATTTTCTGAAGTCGAACTCAAAGAATTATTGTCATAGTTTGCTAATTCTGAGTTGACACTGACTCACCTCAGAAGCGCGGCTCAGGTCTGGCGCTGTCGTTCGCGAAGGCGAGTCGGGAGATGCCCGATTACTTAGGCGGCGGGAGTTCGAGTCCTCAGGCTCAAGTGAAGAGCCAAGGAAACCGTCTAAGCTGAACTTGGATGGGATACCCAGGGGAGACGAGTTTGATAAAATAGCGGGGGGTGGATTTGAACCACCGACCTTTGGGTTATGAGCCCAACGAGCTACCGGACTGCTCCACCCCGCGATCGGTTCCTCTATACCACACGCCGGCACGCTTGTCAAGGAAATTCACCGAACGACAACAAGATGGTGCGGCGCTGACATTGCAGTCCGGCTCAGAAGATAGCTTTTGTCTGGTACAAGCTGAATCCGGGGAGTCTTGAGCAGTCGCTTCGGTGCAGCAGCGGCAACTCTCAACTTGCTTCGTCGCGCCCGGATGAGTATTCTGGGGCACCCATGGAAGTCCACGAGCAGAAACCGAATGAAGTCCGGCGGATGGCCTATGCCGGCAAGCTTTATCCCGCCGACCCGCTGGAGTTGAGTGAATTAGTGGAGCAACGGATTGCGGCCTCCGGGCGACCGCAGTCGGCGAAGGGCGAGGTGCGGGCGATTGTGACGCCATTTGCGCCGGCTCGGCTGGTCGCGGGACCGGGGATCGGCGCCCTGCGTGCACTCAATCGCCATCGCTATCCGACGGTCGTGATCGTCGCCAGTGCGCAGGAGGTCATGTTTGACCATGCGTCGATTTTTCATGGCAGCGCTTACGAGACGCCGCTGGGTCGAGTGTTCCTGGACTTGGAGTTGGCCAAGTCCCTTTCCGAATTGCATCCTCGCGTCGTTATGTCGGCGCGCGGGCACACGGGCGGCCGGCAAGCGGAATTTGTCATCGAATCGATGTTGCCGTGGCTGCAGAAACTGATCGGCGATTTTCGGTTGATTCCGATTGTAGCCGGGATCGATGATGCCGAGCTCGCCACGGGCATCGGCGAGGTGTTGGCCCACCCGTCATTGGGAAACGGCCTGATTGTATCGTGCACGCAGATTGATATCGACCTGGCCGACGGCGAACAGCAAGCGCGATGGCAGAGGGTCGAGGCAGCCTTTGCCGGTCTTGATTTTGCCGTACTGCGAGACCGGCTCGCGCACTTCGCCTTCCCCGGCTCCGCCGCCTGGCTGGCGCTAACCTACGCCGGCCGTCGTCGCGGCTGGAAGCGCATCGTGCCAATGTCGCTGCAAGGGGAAGAGGAAGTACCGACTGGAGCGTGTTTGTCCTACGTTGTAATGGGAAATTGAAGGACTAACCGCGAAGATCGTCCCGATCGAGACGCGCCCCGACTTTGGCCACAATCGCGGCCGCCGCCCGTGCGCCAATCATTGATGAGGTGACTAAATCAAACCCCGAAGTCAATCCTCGCAGTACTCCTGCCGCATAGAGATCACCGGCGCCAGTCGTGTCGACGACTTTGGTCACCGGCAGGGCCGGCGTCATTCGCAGATGGCCGTCGGCAACCGTAATCGCGCCGGAAGCGCCGCAGGTCAGGCAAATCGAGGGTACGCGCGAGGCGATCTGCCGTGCCGCCATCTGCGGATCCTGAAATCCGGTGATCTCCTCCGATTCACGCGCGTTCAGAAACAGCACGTCGACGTATTCTCCAATCAAGCGTACGAAATCGTCGCGAAAGCGCCCCACCAGCCAGGCATCTGAGAAGGAGAAGGCGATCTGGACATCGGAACGTTTGGCCGCGTCCAACGCCCGGACCGCCGCACTACGCGCTTTGGGCGAATCCCAGAGATAGCCCTCGAGGTAGAGGAATTGCGACTGCGCAAGCGCCTCCAGGTGAATGTCCGCATCAGTGAGATAAGTCGATGCGCCGAGGAAGGTCAGCATCGAGCGCTCGGCGTCCGGAGTCACGAAGCTGACGCACGACCCGGTCGGCAGCGTGTCGGGCTCGACGTAAAAGTCAATACCGGCCTGAGTCAGGTCCTCGCGATAGAATCGGCCGAGTTCGTCATTTCCGACTTTGCCGGAATAGCAACCCCGACCGCCCAAGGCGGCCAGACCAGTAATCGTATTGGCCGCCGAACCGCCGCTGCAGCGCTTGACTTCGTGGGCGCGCAGACCTTCCAGCGTTTCATGCGCCGACTTGCCGACCAAGGTCATGATGCCCTTGCCAATGCTCTTGTCAATCAGGAACTGGTCGTCGACAAAGGAGATGTAGTCCACCAACGCATTGCCGATGCCGTAGACGTCGTACCGCTTCCCGGCCCTGTTGTTTCCGGCTATCATGAGTCGATAAATAACGTCCACGTTTAGATCGGGCAAGCCCTTTTCACCGCGAGGGGTTTGCGATGAATGCTTGACGCGGCACGAAACCACGGCTACCTTGCGTCCGAGGTAGAGTCGATGAGGCCGATGGAATACAGCGACACTGACATTGCGATCGTCGCATTGCGCGAGTATGCGAACGTAGGTCCGCGCACGCTGCAGCAGTTGATTACGCGCTTCGATACGGTTGAGAACATCTTTGCGAGCGCGCCGGGCGAGATCGCCGACTTGCCGCGGATGACGCCGGAAAAGGAGGACTTGATCCGGCTGTCGATCGACAATTCCGACTTGATCCGGCACCGGCTCGCCGACTACGCCGACAACGAAATCTACCTGACGACAGTTGTCGGCAGCACGTATCCGCCGGCGCTGCTGGAGATCAACGATCCGCCGCCGTTGCTCTATTTTCGCGGCAGCCTGGAAGTCTGCCGTGACAATTGCGTGGCCATCGTCGGCAGCCACGAGGCTTCGGCAGAGGCGATTGCCGAAGGCGTCCGGCTCGGCTCGCTCATCGCCGAGACCGGCACGGTCGTCGTGTCGGGTTTGGCGCGCGGCATCGATGCGGCAGCGCATCTGGGGGCGCTCAAGTCCGAAGGCAAGACCATTGCCGTCCTGGGATGCGGGATTGAAGACATTTATCCGCCGGAGCATCAGAGTCTGGCCGACAACATTGTCACTAACGGCTTGATTTGTTCGGAGTATCCGCCGGAGAGTGCAGTTGATGTCGGCCGGTTGCTGTCGCGCAATCGCATCATCGTCGGCCTGGCCCGTTCGGTGATAGTCGTCGAGATCACTTCCGGAACCGGCGGCACGGCCAGCGCGATCAGGGAGACGTTGAAGCAGGGCAAGTCGCTATTCACCTGCTTCAACCCCAATCTGGACGGGGCGGCAACAAACGAACTGGGGGCGGTACACCTGAAAGATCCTGACGACTGGAAGATGGTGATTCGCTACATGGTGTAGCGGAATCTCCAACCCGGCGGAATCTGTGCAAGACACTTATCGCACGATCAAGGAGCAGGCGCAAGCGGAGTTCAAGATTGAGCGCTCGCGATTCATTGGTACAGCGGTCCCGATCGCGACACGGAACGCCGCCGAGGCGGCGTATGATACGATCCGCCGCCGGTATCACGATGCCACACACAACTGCTTCGCCTACCGCGTCGGCATCGACGACGAGAAGGCTGAGACGCGCTCTTCCGATGACGGCGAGCCAAGCGGTACGGCCGGACGGCCGATTTTAGATGCCCTTAACTCAGGGAATGTCACTAATACTCTGGTTGTAGTGACGCGCTACTTCGGCGGCGTCAAGCTCGGTACCGGCGGGCTGGCGCGGGCTTACCGGCAGGCTGCTGATCAAGTCTTGGCGACGGCTGTGATCGTCGAGCGCCTGATCGAGCAACGATTCTGTCTCCGCTTTGGCCACGACGAGACATCGGTCGTTATGCACGCCCTCGCTGAACTTCGAATCAAGCCGGCACGCACCGACTACACCGACGATGTGGTCGTTTATGCGCGCATTCGCCGATCGCAATTCAAACAGCTGCGAACGGCTCTGATCGAGCGATCGAGCGGTCGCGTGGTCGTCGAGGCGATCGAAGACGAGGAGCTCGACTGATGCTGGAGCAACTTCAGCAAATCGACACCGAGTTGTTCCTCATGATCAACCGGAATCTTGCCAATCCCGTCTGCGATCTCTTGATGCCGGCGGCAACCAATGAGTGGATCTTGCGAGGGATACTGCTGGCGATTGTATCAGCGTTGGTCATTTTCGGCAAGACGCGCGGTCGCCTGGCCGCCGTGGGATGCATCATTGCCGTCGCGATCTCGGATCAGGTTTCGGCGCAGCTGATTAAACCGCTGGTCGAGCGTGCACGACCCTGTCACGTGGTCGCGGGTGTTCATCTCCTCGTGAATTGCTCGCAGGGATTATCGTTCCCTTCATCCCACGCCGCCAATACTTTCGGGCAGGCGATGTTTCTTGGCGCGCTGTATCCGCGGGCACGGTGGTACCTGTTCGGATTCGCCGCGATTGTCAGCTACTCGCGCATCGCGGTCGGGGTGCACTACCCGTTCGACGTTGTTGTTGGCGCGTCGGTGGGTGTCCTCTGCGGCTCGTTTGTCTATTGGCTGTGGCGGCAAGCGGCACGGCGCTACCCGGCGATGAGAGCCCACACTTAATTCCTTGAGCAGGATAGTGTTGTCCGGCTGAGCGGAAATAAATTCCGTCAAACGTCATCTTCAAAGATCGAACCGAATTCCGAGCCCATCTAACCTGTTGTCTGTCAATCGACTAACTCGGGACTGCTTTCCGGCATCAGGCTTGCTATTTGCATGACGGAGCATGGAGGCTCATGGATCGACTCTTGACGAAAGAGACAACACGCCGACCGGAGATCACCGGTGTCCTTCGGCTGCTGAGTAAGCACAGCAAGTTCATTTTGACCTTCACGACGGTGATGACGCTGGCAACGTTGAGCGTCAATCTGTTGTTACCGAATTATTACAGGTCCACCGGCACCTTGCTGCCCACCGGATCCACCAATCCAGCGCAAGCACTGGGCAATCTCGCCAGTGCGATTCCGGGTCTGGAAATGATGAATAATGACCCCGATCCGACGGCTTCGTCGAAGCTTTTCCCGGAGATGCTGCGATCCGACGTCGTTCGCAAGCGCGTGCTTCACGCCCAGTTGCCGGATGCGCTCGCGGCCAAGATGGAAGCGACGACAATCGGAGGCGTGTTTTCTGACGATCCCGTCGAAGCTCTCAAGAAGTTGACTGAGACAACGTCAGTCGGCAAGGACAAACAGTCGGGAATGATCTCGTTGACTTTTGAGTGGACCGATCCGGAATTTGCTCAATTCACCGCGGCCGAGTACATCCGGCAGTTGGATGCATTCTGCTCCAGTGAACGCTTCGCGCGCCTGGATGAGAGCCGCGCCTTCGTTGAGTCGCGGTTGCGTGACGCCGAGCGGCGCCTGCAGGCGGCTGAAGATTCGTTGCTGGCGTTCCGCGAGCAAAATCGCAATTACTACATTGCCTCCGCTCCGGACCTGCAACTTGAGCACGAACGGCTGACCAGAAAAGTCACGGAAATCGGCCAAGTGTATGCCCTGCTCAGCCAGCAACTCGAGATGGCCACGATCGAAGCGAAGCGTAAGAAACCGGTTGTGGCCACCCTCGACTTTCCGTCGGTACCAGAGGTCAAGTCTGGTCCGCAGAGACTGGTCAATACTTTGCAGGCCGCCATCGCTGCGCTGCTCTTGAGCTGCGGTTTCATCCTCGGCCGCGATTATATGCATCGAGTGATGACACCGGAAGAGGCCAATGACTTGCGGCAATTGCGGAATGATTGGCGCCGTCAGATCAGCGGAGTCAGCCAGCGTCTGCGCCTGCGCCGAAAGGCGGAATCATGCGAGCCGTGATCTTGGCGGGCGGTACCGGTACTCGCTTGCGGCCATATACGACGATCCTGCCCAAGCCGTTGATGCCGGTCGGCAATTACCCGATTGCGGAAACGATTGTCCGGCAATTGCGGTATTACGGCTTCACCGAAGTCACCTTTGCCGTCGGCTACCTCCATCAACTTATCGAGGCCTACTTCGGCGACGGTGCGACCTGGGATGTCCGCATCGATTACCTGCGTGAGGATCGGCCGCTCGGTACGGCCGGGCCGCTGGCAAACCTGACCGATTTTGACCGTCCGCTCCTGGTGATGAACGGCGATATCCTGACTGATCTCGACTATCGTCGGTTCTATCAATCACATCTTGACAGCCGCGCGGAGCTTTCGATCGCCGTTTTCGAGAAGCAGATCAATATCGATCTGGGCGTTCTCGAGACTGACGCGCAAGCATCGGTCACCCACTATCTGGAGAAACCAAGCTACTCGCACAAGGTGAGCATGGGCGTTTACGCCTTCTCACCGTCGGTACTGGAATTGATTCCGGCCGGTGTGCGCTGTGACTTCCCCGACTTGGTTCAGTCGCTGCTGACACTGGAGCGTCGCGTCAAGGCCTACTCGCATCGCGGCCTCTGGCTCGATATCGGGCGTACCGAAGACTACCTTTCCGCTGCCGACGTCATGGATACTCATGCCGACCGGCTGTTACCGACGCAACCTTTGGTCGCATCAACTTCAACCGGAATTGCCTCGCCATAATCGGAGTCGCAAGAGCACGCCCTATGGAAACTGCGGTCATCAAGCGCATCGGATACAAGGTCAGACGCAAGCTCAAGATTGTGCAGGCCATGATCCCGACACCCAAGCCGACCGACGAGCAGTTTCTGGCTGAGCTCGGTTCAACCGCCGCAGGCTCGCTTGAACGATTTCCCCCGATATTCCCCGGGCTGATCGACTCATCGATGGCCAAGAACTTGTCGCGCACGATGCCGGAGGATTTCGCCCGTGCCGAGTTAGTAGCACGCCAGGCGTTGCAGCATCGCTTTAATCTGCTGGGCTCGGGCTGGGTGGATGCCGGTCGGCCGATCGACTGGTCGCGCGATTTCAAGAGCGGCAAGCGTTGGGCAACCCGCGACTACCGGCTCCAGCGAATAGTCGATCTCAACGACGATTCGGATGTCAAGGTCCCCTGGGAACTATCGCGTTGCCAGCACTTCTTGCCGATGGCAATCCTCTATCTGGCCGAAGGCGATCCGGCATTTGCTGCCGCTTTTGAGACTCAGGTCAACTCGTGGATCGAGGCCAACGAGTACGGACAGACGGTCAATTGGTCTTGTCCGATGGATATTGCGTTACGCTGCCTAAACTGGCTGGCCGCGTATCAGTCGTTTGCTGCAAGGAATGATTTTGGCGAGCGCTTTCGGCAGCGACTGACGCTCGAACTTTACAAAGGCGGTCGCGCAATTCGTGAAAATTTGGAGAAGATCGGATCGGGGTTCAACACGAATCACTACCTTGCCGACCTGGTCGGGCTGCTCTATCTCGGGTGGATGTTCCGGGATGTCCCGGCGGCGCACGACTGGTTCGATCTGGCACATCGCGAACTCGAGCAAGAACTGCAGTCGCAGGTTACGACTGACGGGATCGATTATGAGTCCTCCCTGCCTTATCACGGTCTTGTTACCGAGATGTTCTTCTATGCACTGATCTTGAGCGAAAGATGCGGTCGACCGTTCTCAACTGGCTATGCTGAACGTCTGCGCCAGATGATCGCGAATCTGGCACGCTTTACGCGGGCAGACGGCACGGTTGAGCCGTTTGGCGACAATGACGATGGTCGCGTATTTCGACTTCTGTGGCGCGGCTCGCGCGATTATCGCGACTTGCTGAGTCTGGCTTGCGGTCACGATCCCGAATTGCAGTTGCCCGGGTTCACTCCGACACCAGAAGAAGCGTTCATACGCTCCAGTTCCACCAGTCGCCGCCATGCGGCTGCTGTCGCATCGACCTGGAGTTCGGTCGGCTTCGTGAAAGCCGGGATGTGTCAGATGAGGGCACCAGGAGTGGTTCTCAACTTCTTCAACAACGAAGTCGGCACGGCCGGCCTGGGCAATCACAAGCACAACGATCTGTTGAGTTTCAGTCTGGAGTATGACGGGTTTCCAGTGTTTGTTGACCCTGGCAGCTTCGTCTATACGGCCGATGCCGAGGCCCGGAATCAGTTTCGTTCAACGCGGGCGCATAACACGGTCATGATTGACGACCAGGAACAGAATCGCATGGTGCCGGGGCTGCTTTTTCATCTTCGTCCCGATGGCCGCCCGCAGATTACCCACTGGCAATCCACCGACAAATTCGATTTGGCGGTGGCGGAGCACAATTGCTATGAGCGACTCGACCAGCCGGTCAGGCACCGACGCGCTGTGTTGCTGCTTAAGCACCCGGTGGTAATCCTGATCCGTGACGAACTCCTGGGTCGGGGCGAGCATAAGGCGGAGTTCAATTTTCATTTGGATCGAATGGCCGTGGAGACTTTGGCTCAGAATCGCGTGTTGTTGCGACCGTCGCCTCAGTTCACTCCGTTATTGTTCGCTGAACTCCTGCATGAGAGCGGGTTCAATTTACTCACGGACTGGATTTCGCCCGCTTACGGGGTTAGATACCCGGCGATGCGCTTGACACAATGGCAGCGGGCCGAGCTGCCCTGCACGAGGCTGTATGCGATCATCCCATTGACCTCCAGCGAACTCTCTTCAGTTGACACGATTGTCCAGCAGGCACGGGATTTCGTGGGATGGTAGACCATCTTCGAACTGCCCTGACGGCGTCAACCGCGAAGTTCCTCACGCTTGCCGGTCTCGCCACAGTTCTGATTACCTGGCTGTTGCCCCAGTCAAACCTGCTCCTGATCGCGTGCCTACTCACTGCGACGATCCTTGCCGCAATCGCTGTTACGCGGCGGCCTCAGGCGGTGTACTGGGTGATGCTCGTTGCCCTGCCGCTGGAGGCGACCTTCGTTCTGGAGGCTGGATTCTCGATCCTGCCATGCTATCTGCTGTTGGGTTTGCAATTGCTGCTCCTGCTCGTGATGCGACAACCACTGCGCTTCGACACGGCCCCCGTAAGAATCTACCTGGTCTACCTCCTGATAGCGACGCTCTCGTTGTTATTTGCATTCTTCGTGGCGCCGCCTCAGGTGGACACGTCGGCAGCGATGGCACTGCGCGCTTCGGGACTGCGCCCATTCGTTCAAGTTGTCCTCCTGGCACTCAACGTGTGCTTCTTCGCCTTGGTGCTCCAGTACAATCCCGATGAGCACACCGCTTTGAAGTCGCTGCAGGTGTATTTGGCGGTCGCTGCCGCCCTGGCGCTGCTCGGCTGTTGGCAGTCACTGGCAGTGCCGCTTGACCTTCCCGGCAAGGACTTCACCCAGGCGTTCGGCGCGGCCGCGGATCAGGCATACCTCTACGGCGAGACACGTTACTATTCCGCGCTGGTCACGGATTTTGCTCCGCGCGCGACATTTCGCGAGTCGCTGCATTTTTCGCACTTTCTGGTTTCGATCTTACCACTGGCGCTGACACTATTCATCTATCGGCGTAAACTGCCGGAGCGCTGGCGCCTGCCGGGTGTGTCGCTGCTGGCGGCATTTGGATCGGCGACGTTGTTTCTCACGATGTCCCGATCCGGCTGGATCGCCATGCTGGCGGCGATGTTGTTCGTCGCCGTCTTCTCGCCCAAACGACGAATAGTGAAGTACGCCGCCCTGGCCGGGTTGGCTCTGGTCGTCGTGGGCTCGGCAATGACTGTCGTGGGGTTCTTCCGATTTGACCTGAACGTCTGGGAGTTGATTTCGATTCGCCTCGACGCCGCGCGTCTGGAATCGGACCCGCGGGTCACCTATTTGTCCGCGCTCTGGTCTACCTTCAAAGAATATCCGCTGCTCGGAGTCGGTATCGGCAACTATGGAGCGTTTGGTGCGGCGGCGGTCGGAATCCCAACGCTGCTGTCCGCGCACTCGATCTTTCTCAATGCGCTGGTTGAGACCGGCGTGCTCGGGTTTCTCGCCTTCTCCGCACTGATCGTGCACTTCTTTGTGAAGTTGCTGCAAGGAATCGCAAGCGCTCGCGGGCAGGCGATCTACCCCTATCTTGTCGGTATCGGTGGCGGCGTCCTCGGTATGACGCTGCAATACTTCAGCTTCGGTGATCGGCCATCGTTTTACTATCTTTTCATGCTGGCCATCGGTTATGCCTTGCTGCGGGCGGCCGCCAAGAAACGTGTTGCCTCGACAACCTTCGCGCCGTAAGTTTCCATTATCAAGCTGATTGTCGAAGGAAACAGGAGTGCAGAGCTGGACTCCGGACAATTCCTGGGTGGCGGCGTCTTGCCAGCGCTTCAGGCGCAACGCGTTGCTGGTGATTTTGCTGATTTGTTTATCTCAACCGGGATGCCAATCGAAGATGGATGAGCAGAAATCCGATTCATTCTATCATCAGCGCCAGGTCATGGTCGAAAAGCAACTGGCCAGTCGCGACATCGTCAGTTCAGCGGTTTTGAACGCCATGCGGCGTGTTCCTCGCCATGAATTTGTGCCTCCGGATCAGCGTGCCGACGCCTATATTGACGGCCCGCTGCCAATTGGCTTCGGCCAGACGATCTCGCAACCATACATTGTGGCCATTATGACGCAGTTGGCACGCGTCGATTCCGCTGCGAAAGTGTTGGAAATCGGCACTGGTTCCGGGTATCAGGCGGCCATATTGGCAGAGATAGCGGATTCTGTTTTCAGCATTGAAATCGTTGAGCCGCTATGTCACCGGGCCGACAGCACGCTGAAGCTACTGGGCTACCGCAAGATCGCGGTGAGGTGCGGCGACGGCTATCGCGGCTGGCCAGAGCATGCGCCGTTTGACGCAATCGTAGTGACCGCCGCGCCCGACCATATTCCGCAGCCGTTGGTCGACCAGCTCAAGGTCGGCGGCCGGCTGATTATCCCGGTCGGCGATCGCAATCAGGAGTTGATGCAGATCACGAAATCCGAGCAGGGAACGATCAATCAGGCCATAATCCCGGTGCGGTTTGTGCCGATGACCGGCGAGGCCCGCGGCGATTAGCCTTTTTGCTTGCTTCTTTCCGGCCCTTCCGCCAATTTAACCCCAAGCATCTATCGGGAGGGGTTCCCATTCCATGAGTTTTACCTTAAGCAGTTTCTTTTTCCTCTGCATGTTGGCCGGGCTCATTTACGCCCTGCTATCGGCGATTTTCTCCGGCATCTTCTCCGGCCACGGCGATGGCGCTTCGGTTGGCGACCATGTTGACGTGACGGGCGAGCACTCGCCGGTTGGCGGCGAGCTGCACTTCTCGCCGCTGTCACCGGCAGTGATGGCCGTTTTCGTCACCGTCTTCGGCGCAGTTGGACTGGTCTGCGTGCGGGCCGCGCAACTGACGGCTTTGCCGGCCGTATCGATTGCTACGCTGGCGGCGTTTGCATCAGCGATCGGGACCTACTACATCTTCCGCACGCTCTATCGCCACACCCAGGGTTCGTCGGAGGCGACGATGGCCGAGTTGATCGGCCTGACGGCGGAAGTTTTGACGCCGCTCGAGGGGACGCACACCGGTGAAATCGCCTATGTTCAGAAAGGCACGCGCTACACCTCGATGGCGCGTTCGCACGACGGCCGCCGGATTGAAAGTCACATGCCGGTCAAGATCATCAAGGTCGTCGGAAATCTTTGCATCGTTGAGCCCGACTAAAGGAGAGAAGGGATCGATATATGGAAACGGGTTTTGATGTTAGTGCCAGTTGGGTATTTGCCGTCTTTGCCGGCGTCTTTGTCCTCATTCTCTTTTTCGTCATCATCGCGCGGCGCTATACCAAGGTCGGCCCCAATGAGGTGCTGATCGTTTCGGGTATTCGCCACAAGGTGCAGGACGCCGCCGGTGTCAAAGCGACGATCGGTTTTCGCATCGTCAAGGGTGGCGGTACGTTCGTGCTGCCGGTCTTTGAGCGCGTCGACCGACTATCGTTGGAATTGTTTACGCTCGATGTCAATACGCCGGAGGTCTACACGATGCACGGCGTGCCGGTGATTGTGGACGGCGTGGCGCAGGTCAAGGTGCGCGGCGACGATGTCAGCATTCGTACCGCTGCCGAGCAGTTCCTTTCCAAGGGCAAACAAGAAATCATGAACATCGCGCTGCAAACGATGGAAGGCCACCTGCGCGCGATCCTGGGTACGCTGACCGTTGAAGAGATTTACTCCAATCGCGACGCGTTTGCCCAAAAGGTACAGGAAGTCGCCGCCGCCGACATGGCGAACATGGGTCTGGTCGTAGTTTCGTTCACGATCCGCGATATCCGCGACAAACAAGGTTATCTCGAGGCCCTGGGCAAGCCGCAGATCGCGCGGGTCAAGAAAGACGCAATCGTCGGCGAGGCGGAAGCCAATCGTGACGCCACGATCAAGTCGGCCGACGCCTTCCGCGAAGGACAGATCGCCAAGCTGCTGGCGGATACCAAGGTTGCCGAAGCTGATCGCGATTACAAGATGAAGGTCGCCGAATACGAGGCGTCGGTGAATCTGAAGAAGGCTGATGCCGATCTGGCCTACGAGCTGCAGAAGAACAAGACCAGCCAGAACGTCAAGCGCGAAGAGATGGAAATCGTGTTGGTCGAGAAAACCAAGCAGATTGAGATCCAGAACAAGGAGATTGAGCGCAAACAGAACGAACTGGAAGCGCTGGTCAAGCGGCCGGCGGAAGCGGATCGCTTCAAAGTCGAACAGGGAGCGGCGGCCGAGAAATTCCGGCTTCAGGAGACGGCGGAAGGTCAGGCGGAAGCTACGCGCGCGATCGGTCTGGCAGAAGCCGAAGCCAACAAGGCGCGCGGCGTGGCTGAAGCGGATGTCATCAAGGCGCAGGGACTTTCGACGGCGGAGGCCATGTCAGCCAAGGCGGATGCGTGGAGGCACTACAACGAGGCCGCCATTGTGCAGATGCTGATAGACAAGTTGCCGGATATTGCACGCGCGATTTCCGAGCCGCTGGCGCGAACGGAGAAGATCGTCATCATCAACTCGGGCGGAGACGGCGGCGGTGCGTCCAAGATAACCGGCGATATCACCAAGATTATCGCGCAGTTGCCGCCCGTCGTTGAGTCGCTCACGGGGCTGAAGCTCGAAGAGATTCTGCGTAAGATTCCGGGCATGACGGAACGCGGGACGGCGGAAGTAAAGATCGAGCCGTCGGAGCGCCCATAAGTCGATTTCAGGCGATTGCCGGGAGGCCTGGGAGGCACGTTTTCCCAGGCCTTCTTCACGATAGGCTGAACCGGAGAGGACCGCAGCATGAAAGAACTGATACAGAAACCGGAACTGCTCTATATTGCGGCGTTATTTGCACTCTTTGTCGTGCCCAAGATTTTGCAGCGTTTTCGGCTGCCGTCGGCGATCACCTGTGTCATGCTGGGTGCCGGCGCCGGAATGGGGCTTTCGCTCTTCCATAACGACCCCACGATCGGGCTGCTGTCAACGTTCGGCATTGTCGCTCTATTCTTGTTTGCCGGATTGGAGATCGACTTTGCCGAACTCAAAAGCCGCTTGCCAACCGTGGCGGCCTACATCGGCGCCAATCTTGCCGGGTTGGCGCTGGCGGGTTGGGTTGCGATGCTGGCATTTGATCTACCTTTGCGTCCGGCGCTGTTGGTGGCGCTGGCGGTGCTGACGCCGTCGGCCGGGTTCATTCTCAATTCGCTCTCTTCGTTCGGCATGACCCCGAACGAGGGACGGTGGGCACGCACGATGGTGGTGGCCAACGAAATCGTGGCGTTGGCGGTGCTCTTCGGCATTTTGCAATCGGCATCGTTGCCACGGTTCTCGATCTCGCTGGGAGTTCTCGTGCTGATGATCGCCCTCTTGCCGCTGCTCTTCAAAGCGTTTGCGCGCCTTGTGCTTCCCTACGCACCCAATTCGGAATTCGCCTTCCTGGTCATGACCGCCGTGCTGTGCGCGTTCGTCACTCGCGAACTGGGCGTGTATTACCTGGTCGGCGCCTTCGTGGCGGGAATCGCGGCCCAGCGATTTCGCACCGAGTTGGCGTCAATAGCCTCGGAGCAGATGCTGCACGCGGTCGAAGTGTTCGCGTCGTTCTTCGTACCGTTCTACTTCTTCCATGCCGGTCTGCACCTCGAACGGAGTGACTTCCTGCCGGCGTCGTTTGCCGTAGGATTGACCATCTTCGCTATCATGGCGCCGTTGCGCGTACTCTGGGTCGCCGGACTAATGCGGATCGTCGTTGCCGAGCCGCTGAAGGGCGGCCTGCGCGTCGGCGCCGCCCTGCTGCCGACGCTGGTCTTCACGCTGGTCATCGCGGGTATCCTGCGCGACGTGTACGAGGTTCCCGGTTATGTCTTTGGCGGGCTGATTGTCTACACACTCGTCAACACGCTGCTGCCGGGTTTCATTCTGCATGCCCCGCGCGGCGCCTATGGTTTGCCGTTGGAAGTGGAGTTAGCCGAATCGGAGGCAGCTACAACTTCCAAAAGCGATTTGACTTGAAGCCCGACCGCGGCTACCATTGTACCAGTTGAGGTCATGGGTCAAGTCGACCCCCGATCCCGATCCTGCAGACTTTGTCAGTGGAGGATTAAGTCATGGAGCATCCACGATTTCGCACAGACCGTGTCGGGCGCCTGTGGTTCCTTGGGGCAGCGATTCTTGCGGCCTTCATCGGTTGCTTGTTGCTTAACGGCTGCGCCACCAATCTGGCGACCGGCAAGCGTCAATTCAACCTCATCAGTGAGGCGCGCGAGGTGGCAATCGGGCAGCAAGCCGATGCGGAGATTTCCGCGCAGATGGGACTTTATCCGGACTCGGCCCTGCAGACATACGTCAGCAATCTCGGTCTGCAGATGGCCGCGCAATCCGAGCGCCCCAATCTGCCCTGGAGTTTCAAGGTCGTGGACGACCCGATGGTGAATGCCTTCGCACTTCCGGGCGGATTCATCTACGTTACGCGCGGCATCCTGGCACACCTTAACAGCGAAGCCGAGCTGACGGGCGTCATCGGCCACGAAATCGGTCATGTCACCGGCAAACACTCCGTTGAGCAGATGAGCAAACAGCAGGTTGCCTCAATCGGACTGGGCGTCGGGACAATTCTGGAACCGCGGCTGGAGAAATTCGCCGGACTTGCGAGCCAAGGGCTGGGATTGCTTTTTCTCAAGTACGGTCGCGACGACGAGACGGAGGCCGATTATCTGGGGCTGCGCTATATGCAGCGAACGCAGCACGACCCGCGCCAATTGGTTGGTGTCATGGAGATGCTGGATGGTGTGACCCAGGCATCCGGCGGCAGCGGCATTCCGGAGTGGCTCTCGACCCACCCGAATCCGGGGAATCGCGCCACCGTGATCCGCTCGCACGTCGACACGATCTCCACCGATCTGTCCAAGAGTGTTGTCGGCCGCGATGCCTTGCTGGCCAGGATCGACGGCATCGTTTTCGGCGATAATCCGCGCCACGGCTACTTCCGAGAGAATGTCTTCCTGCATCCCGACTTCAAATTCCGGTTCGAGTTTCCGACCGGTTGGACAACCGCCAATCAGGTGCAGGGCGTCATCGGCATCAACGCCGAGAAGGATGCAATGATCCAAATCACGCTTTCCAACGCGACTTCGCAGACAGCCGCCGCCAATCAATTCTTCGCCCAAGAGGGACTAGCGGTCAGCGGTACCCAAACCGGCAACCTCAACGGCATTCCCGCCGCCTGGGGGCAGTTTTCTGCGCAGACAGCGGACGGCGCGCTGCGCGGCGTGGCATATTTCTACTCGTACGAAGGTAATGTCTTCCAAGTTCTCGGTTACGGCGTGGCGGAAAACTGGCAGAAAAATGATCAGACGGTGACCGCGTCGGTGCGGAGCTTCGCCAAGCTGACCGATGCCAAGGTCCTGGCCGTTCAGCCGTGGCGGATCAAAATTGTCACGCTGACGGAGCCGATGACCATCGTGGATTTCAATAAGAAATTCCCGTCGCCCGTGCCATTGGCCACGCTGATGTTGATCAACCGTTGCGACGAAAACACACGTTTCGTCAAAGGCAACAAGATCAAGAATGTGGTGGGAGAGATCCTGCCGTAGCGGCCGGCTTACACGTCACCGTTGGCCCAGGTGATGAGGCCGAATTCATGGCGATGAACGGCGCTCCGATGTCCCGGCAAGACCCGCACGGAATAACCGAAGCGACCGCTCGTTGTGAGCGGGGTGTGGCAGCGGTAGGTGTAGACACCCGCCTGGGCGCTGCCGTCCGGGTCCATTTCAAAGGTCAGGGCATCAGCGATTTCGCCGCGCTGTGACAACCGGCCAATGTAGAGTTCGACCTTGAGGTCGTCGGGCTTGAACTCGCCGATGAAAATTCGGGCCGTAATCGAGACCGGGGTCGCGACACTAACCTTTGAGGGCGTTTCGGAACTGAGTTCCAGGATGCGGATGTCCGCCCAGCGGTCTTTGAGGTGCTTGTACCACGATGCCAGCGAGCGCAGCTCGGCGTAATTGTCATTCTCGAGGATGCGGAACTGGCGAAATGCACTCATATAGAATTTGTCGGCGTACTCCTGCACCATGCGGTTGGAATTGAACATCGGGTTCAAGAGCTTGATCGACCGCTTCATCTTGGCCACCCACTCGCGCGGAATGCCATCGCGGCCGCGATCGTAGAACGTCGGCGCGACTTCCTTCTCGAGAATATCGTACAGCGCGTTGGCCTCGATCTCATCCTGATAGTCGTGGTTTTCGTACTCCTCGCCGGAGCCAATGGCCCAACCGACGTCGGCGCGATAACCTTCGACCCACCAACCGTCCAACACGCTGACGTTGAGGCCGCCGTTAAAGACCACCTTCATGCCGCTGGTGCCGGAGGCTTCCATCGGCCGTCGCGGTGTATTGAGCCAGACGTCGACGCCCTGAACCAGATAGCGCGCCATCGCCAGGTCGTAATTCTCAAGGAAGACCACCCGGTCGCGCAGTTGCGGATCGCGAATTGTGTGGACGATGGTCTTGATCAGTTCCTTGCCGATATTGTCGCGCGGATGGGCTTTACCGGCGAAGACGAATTGCACCGGGTGCTTGGTATCGTTGACGATTCGTTTCAGTCGGTCCATGTCGCGGAACAAGAGTGCCCCGCGCTTGTAGGAGGCGAATCGGCGGGCAAATCCGACCGTGAGCAGCTCGGAGTTGAGCACCTCACTGACAACTTTCAGTTCGCGCGGCGAGGCCCCCCGGCGTTGATACTGCTCTTTGAGCCGCTGCCGAATCAAGGAAATCATCTTCTCGCGTCGGAGTTCGTGGGTCCGCCACAGCTCGCTGTCGAGGATATCGTCGACATTGCTCCAGCAGGAGTGATCCGCCGGTTTGTCCATCCAGTCGAGACCCAGGTAGCGGCCGTACAAGTCGGCAATTTCTTGCGAGATCCAGGAGCGGGTATGAATGCCGTTGGTGATTGAATCGATCGGTACCTCATTCAGCGGCACGCCCGGCCAGGAGTTTTGCCACATCTTGCGCGACACTTCCGCATGGAGCTTGCTCACGCCGTTGATGTGCGAGGATGAATTCATCGCCAGATGCGCCATATTGAATTCGTTGCTGGCGTAGCCGCCGACGGGACTGCCGAACGCAAAAAACTCGTTCGGACTCAACCCGAGTTCGGAGTAATACGGCCGCAAGTAGCGATCAATCAGATCGCGCGGGAACCGGTCGATGCCGGCCGGTACCGGCGTGTGCGTCGTGAAGATCGTCGACTGCTTGACCAACATCGCAGCTTCATTGAAACTCAAGTGATCCAGTTGCATGCGACGGCGGATGCGGTCGATCGCCAAGAACGCGCTGTGGCCTTCATTCATGTGGTAGACCGAAGGCGACAAGCCGGCACTTTCGAGAGCACGCACGCCGCCGATGCCGAGTACCATCTCCTGCTTGATTCGCATTTCGGTGTCGCCACCGTACAGCTCGCTGGTGATGTCGCGGTCTTCGATGGCATTCTGCGCCAGGTTGGTGTCGAGCAGCAGCAGCGGTACGCGGCCGACCTGGATGCGCCACACCTTGATCGAGACCTTGCGGCCAACGATGTCGAGTGTAACAAACAGCGGATCGCCGTTCTTGTCGGTGACCTCGGTCAGCGGCAGCATCGAGAAATCGAGTTCCGGATAGTATTCGCCCTGCCAGCCGTCGGCATTGAGGTACTGCTGGAAATAGCCGCGCTGATACAATAAGCCGACGCCGACCAAGGGCAGGCCCAGATCGCTGGCCGACTTGAGATGATCGCCGGCCAGCACACCGAGACCGCCGGAGTAAATCGGCAGCGACTCGGTCAGCCCGTATTCGGCCGAAAAATAGGCGATCTCCGGTTTGTCGGCACGGAAATGCTGTTCGCCAAACCAGGTGTCGCCATTCATGTAAACGCTGAACTCGCGTGCCACACTTTCCAGGTGTGCCCGGAAGGCGGCATCGCGCTCCAGCTTCTCCAGCTTTGGCTGCGGGATCATCGACAGCAGGCGAACCGGGTTATGCCCCGACTCTTCCCAAAGCTTATAGTCGATGCGACGCAGGAGCTGAATCGCCTCATGGTTCCAGCACCAGTATAGATTGTAAGCGATGTCGCGAAGGGGCTTTAATCCCTCAGGCAGGACTGGTTCAACCTGGATGTATCTTAGCGCCTTAACCATTTGACTTCCTTGTCATTATCGACCGGACCGTCGGATTCTGCACTCCCATGACCGAATCGGGCCGGGTCAATTGCAACCTAATCATTGGCCGGGAGATTTTCAAGGGTTGATCCATTCAATATCGGTGTTCCAAGACCAAAACAATCTACTTATGCGTGACAAAATCGCCAAATCGACTCTATGCTAACCATGATTGATTGACCATCTGCGTATAATCCTTGATAGGAGTCAATGAGAAAGGCGATATGAAATTACCACAAACTCTGGGCGCGCTGCAGGCGAGCAAATACGTTGCGCGCAGTACCAAGGACGAGATGCGGGCAAACCTGCTGGAGCAGATTCGCGCCGGACGTCGGCGCTGGCCCGGCATCATCGGCTACGATCGCTCGGTCATTCCGCAACTGGAGAATGCGATCTTGTCGCGTCACGACGTTTTGCTTCTGGGCCTGCGCGGTCAGGCCAAGACGCGCATTCTGCGACAATTGACCAACTTCCTTGATGAACGGGTTCCGGTGATCAAAGGGAGTCCGCTCAACGAGGATCCCTACAATCCCATCACCGCCGCCTCCAAGCGTCTGGTCGCTGAAGCCGGCAACGATCTGGAAATCGGCTGGCTCACGCGGGAGGAACGCTACCACGAGAAACTGGCGACACCCGACGTTTCGGTCGCCGACCTGATCGGCGATCTTGACCCGATCAAGGCGGTCAAAGAGCGGCTCGATCTGTCTGACGAGAACGTTATTCACTGGGGTATTATTCCCCGCACCAATCGCGGTATTTTTGCCATCAATGAGCTTCCCGACCTGCAGCCACGAATTCAGGTAGCGCTGCTGAATATCCTGGAAGAAAACGATTTTCAGATTCGCGGCTTCCCGATCCGCCTGCCGCTCGACATGATGCTGGCGTTCACCGCAAATCCGGAAGACTATACCAATCGCGGCAATATCATCACTCCGCTCAAGGACCGGATCGCGTCCCAGATCAACACGCACTATCCGCAGGACATGGCTGCCGCGAAGGCGATCACGCTGCAGGAAGCCTGGCACAAACGCGATCACCAGGTCGAAGTGCCTGATCTGATTCATGACATCATCGAAGAGATCGCTTTCGAGGCACGCAAGAGCGAGCACGTGGATCAGACCTCGGGAGTCTCGGCGCGCCTGACGATCTCGGCCTATGAGAATCTGATCTCAAACGTTGAACGCCGCGCGGCAATCAACCAGGACGACGATTTCTTCCCGCGTATCTGCGACCTGTATGCCGCGGTCGCGTCGATCGTCGGCAAGGTGGAGCTGGTGTACGAGGGTGAACTCGAGGGCCCGAACATGGTGGCGATGAGCCTGATCGGCGAAGCGACTAAGAATGTCTTCCGTCAGCGGTTTCCGGAACCACGGCCGGCCAAGCCGAACGTCGACAGCCGCCCGCAGGAGAATGTGTACGAGGCCGTGACCGATTTCTTTTCCGCCGGCAAGCGTCTGGAGATCTCCGACGAACAGACCTACAAAACTTACCGCGAGGCCCTGATGCAGATCGTCGGCCTCAAGGAGATCGCCAAACGTTACTACAAGACCAACGATGAACGCGGCGTCCTGCTGGCGATGGAGTTCATCCTGGAAGGGCTGCACCGCCACAACTTGATCGCGAAGGAGTCCCCCGATAATCGCTTCGTTTACGTCGATATGCTCGAAAACATGCTGAGGGACTAACCGTGCGCTTCTTCTATTCGCGCTGGGACGACGCGCTGCTGCAGCAGCTGCGGCAAATGCGCGACCTGATGTCGATCTTCAACCACATCCTGCTGCAGGTCAACGGCAACGTCAAGATGGCAATGCAGATCATGGAGCAGTTGAAGCGTATGGGTTACCTGCCGGAAGGCGCGAATCTGGACGAGTTTCGCCAACAGCTTGAGGACCAGAACATCATCTCGGTCGATCCGGCCGGCATGAAACTCACCCGTAAAGGCGAGCGTTCGCTGCGCCAGGATGCGTTCCAGCGGATTTTTGAGCACCTGAAGTCCTCGCGCGGCGGCAATCATCTTTTCGCCAAGGAGGGCGGTAACACCGAAGAGGTCCTGCCCGAGCGCCGCCGATTCAACTTCGGCGACAACCTGCGCAATATCGACTTCCAGAATTCCCTGCTGAACAGCATCACTCGCACAGCGTCACTAAACTTCAATATGGAGGAAGATGATCTGGAGGTGTTCGAGACCGAGCAGGCGACCAACTGCTCGACGGTGCTGTTGATCGACATTTCGCACTCGATGATTCTCTACGGCGAGGATCGGATCACACCGGCCAAGCAGGTGGCAATGGCCTTTACCGAAATGATCCTGACGCGCTTCCCGAAGGACACGCTGGATATCGTGCTCTTTGGCGATTTCGCCCAGCGCGTCCAGATCAAAGACCTGCCCTATATTGGCGTCGGCCCCTATCACACGAACACCAAGGCCGGGCTCTTGATGGCGCGGCAGATTCTCCTGCGCCGCAAGAGCGCCAATAAGCAAATCTTCATGATTACCGACGGCAAGCCTTCGATGATCACGCGGACCGACGGTTCAATCTACAAGAACCCGTTCGGGCTTGATCCGGTAGTCGTGAATCGCACGCTCGATGAAGCGATTGTCTGCCGTAAGAAAGGCATCGCAATCACCACGTTTATGATCACCGATGACCCCTACCTGCAGCAGTTCGTCCGCAAGCTGACGGAGCTGAATCGCGGCCGCGCCTACTTCGCCTCCGCCGATAATCTCGGCGATTACATCTTTTGGGATTTTCTCAAACACCGCCGCCGGTCGGCATAACGCGATCTAAGGAGTCACGAAGATTTTGCCGGCACCCGGCTCGACGATCGTACCGATGACGGCGGCAGCGTCGACGCCGGCGGCCTGCAGTTCATTGACCAACCGGCCAGCCTGCGTTGGCTCCACCGCGATCAATAGGCCACCCGAGGTCTGAGCGTCAGCGAGCACGATCCTGGTGATGTTCGCGATGCCCGCCCCCCAGTCCACATAAGGTTGGACATAATCGAGATTGTTCTCGGTTCCGCCCGGAATTGTCCCGGCCACCGCGTACTCGACGGCCTCCTTGAGAATCGGCACCGCGGACGCCACAAGTCTCGCATTGACCTTGCTCCCCACCGTCATTTCTTTCAGATGCCCCAGAAGACCGAATCCGGTGACGTCGGTAACCGCGGAGACATTGAATGCAACAAGCACTTTCGCCGCGGCTCGATTGAGCGTACTCATCAGGTCGATAACGCGCCGGGTGATATCGGCTCCAGCCAACTGCCGTTTGATGGCCGTCGCGATGATGCCCGTTCCAATCGGTTTCGTCAGGATCAGCTTGTCACCGACGCGCGCGCGATTATTCGTCAGAATCCGCTCCGGGTGAACGACGCCGGTGACGGCCAATCCGTACTTGGGCTCGGTATCGTCAACGGTATGGCCGCCAATGATGCTGATGCCGGCCTCAGCCGCCTTGTCGGCAGCGCCACGCAGGATTTGCTGCAGCACCGACATCGGCAAACGATTTGAGGGAAATCCAACCACGCTGAGCGCAAACAGCGGCTCGCCGCCCATCGCGTAGATATCGGAAAGGGAGTTCGCCGCGGCGATGGCGCCGAAGTGATAGGGGTCATCGACGATCGGGGTGAAGAAATCAACGGTCTGCACGACCGCCAGGTCATCGCGCAACTGAAAGACCGCCGCATCATCGGACGACTCGGCGCCAACCAGCACGCGCGCATCGTGCGGGCGCGGCAGATCGGCGAGAATCCGCTCCAACGCCTGCGGCCGCAGTTTGCAGGCGCAGCCGAGACCATGCGTGAATTTCGTGAGCCGGATATCGCTGTCAACGCCGGACGTCACAATAGCTGCTGCCGGGCTTTGCGGCTGCAACCGGTCGATGGTAGCTACAATCGATTCGACCGCTTCGACGACTTCCGCCTCGCTGGTCATGTAGCCCACTGAGAAACGAATCGTCCCCATCGCATACTCCACCGGCACCTGCATCGCTTCCAGCACGTGCGACATCATCACCTTGTCGGAATGACATGCCGCACCCGGAGAGCAGGCGACCGTCTCCAATTCCGCAATGATTGTGTTGGCCTCGATGCCGGGGAACGAAACGGACAGCGTGTTCGGCAGTCGCCGTTCGCCATGCCCATTGACGCGAGCCTGGGGAATGCGCGCCAGCAGCGATTCCTGCAACAGATCGCGCAACCGCCGCATTTCCGGCGCGCGGTTGTCCATCTCGCGCGCCACCAGCGCGCAGGCGGCGCCCAAGCCGACGATTTCCAGCACGTTTTCGGTGCCGGCGCGCCGCCCCTGCTCATGACCGGCGCCGACAATCAGTTGTTGCAGATCAAGACCGCGGCGCACATAGAGCGCGCCAATGCCCTTGGGCGCATACAGCTTGTGCCCGGCGATGGTGATCATGTCAACACTCAAGTCGGGCACGGTCACCGGGATCTTTCCCACGGCCTGCGCCGCGTCGGTGTGCACGACGATCCCGCTATCGTGCGCCAGCGCCGCGATTTCGCGCAAGGGCTGAATCGTGCCCACTTCGTTGTTGGCCTGCATGATCGAGATCAGAATCGTCGTCGGCCGCAGATTGCGCCGCACATCCTCGACAGCCACCAGACCAGCAGCATCGACCGGCAGATACGTCACATCAAAACCCTGCGACTCCAGGTGACGGCACACCTCAAGCACGGCCGGATGTTCGATTTGCGAGGTGATGATGTGATTACCGCGTCCGCGATTCTTGAGGGCGTAACCGGCGATGGCATAGTTGTCCGACTCGCTACCGCCGGAGGTAAAGATGATTTCGTCCGGCTGGCAACGCAGCAGTGCTGCCACTTGCGCGCGAGCGGCTTCAACGGCCTTCCGCGTCTGGACACCGAACCAGTGCGCACTGGAGGGATTGCCGTAGTGATCGCGCAGGAACGGCTGCATGGCATCGGCCACCGCCGGATGGATCGGCGTGGTTGCGTTATAGTCGAGGTAAATGTGTCTCATAACCTCTGCAACAATGAATTCCTCTCCCGAGTTTCCTCGGCTTCTTGAACGGACCTTCGGCGTGAAGGCTAATTGATGCGCGCGGTTTTTTCAAGTCCGGAGATCAGGATTCTAAGCCGGCCGTCCGGCCGACAGGGAGCAATTGCCGCAAGTAAACACCTTTACCCATCTGTGTCTGATCGATAGTCTCCACGACGCGGGCTTCGAACGCAACGTCGCCGCCGGTCTTGTTTGCCAGTCGCTGCGCAATCACCGCTAGCCGCGCCGGATCGAAGTCGCTGCCAATGCGCAGGAGCACCTCTGCCCTGCCGACCTCACGCTGGACAAACTGAAACTGCCGAACGCCTTGGAATGTGGCGTCGTGCAGATTCAACGCCGTCATCGAGATTAAGGCGCCGGAGCGTCCGATCAATCCATCCTGCACTCGATGGCCCTGCACAGAACTGAGAAGCAGATGTCTGCGCCCGCAGGCCGGGCAGTGGTCTCCCGTGATCGACGCGTAATCGTCCAGGCGATAGCGGATGAAGGGCATCACTCGATTCAGGAATCCGGTTCCGACGATTTCGCCGGAGGTTCCAATCTGTGCAAACAACTCGCCGCGGCTGTCAAGGATTTCGGTGATCCCATACTCCGGCATGACATGATAGACACTCGAGTTTTCGCATTCGCCGGCCAGGACGACCTTCTCGGTCATGCCATACCAAGAGTAAACACGCGCCTTGAATGCTGCTTCAATCAACTCGCGCTGCCCGGGCAACAAGCCTTCCGATCCGCAGAGCACGGCCTTCAGCGGCGGCAGATCGTTGCCGGCGCGGCTCTGCAGGAATCGCGCGTAGACCGCCAACGCCGAGGGATAACCACGCAGGAATTGCGGCCGAAATTTGGCCAACGCCTGCGTGTAGGTAGCCAAATGCTCGTCCGACAAGTGATATGGCGAGAGGAGCAATTCGTTATACACCGGGTTCTCACGAACAGTCTCTCGGCTGCCGGATTGGAATTCAACACCGCGAAAGGTCGCGCGGCGATCCCCGGGTCGGTAGCCGGCACGCCGCCACAAGGCCATGATGAACGCCCATTCGCGTTCGACGGCGTCATGATTCTGATGAATTGTCAGCGGTCGGCCGGTGCTGCCGCCGGTATAGGTCACATGTGCCCGGGCACGAAGCGATTCTGGCAGGATGAAGTCGTCGAGTGCCGATTGCATCTGCTGCTTTGAGACCGGCTCGATTTCGCGCAAGGCGTCGAAGGGGTCGCGCCCCAACAATCGCTGATAACGCCGATAGTACGGCACGCGGCGGATCGCTAGCTCCAGGAGCTGATTGAGTTGCTCGCGCTGATACGCGCGAATCTGTCGATCATCCCAGCGATCGGCTGCGCTCAGAAGGCGCGCCGTTTCCCGATAGGCACGGCCCAAGCGATAGGCGAACGGAATGATTTTGACCGTCCGCTGCAATGGCAGAGCCAGGCGCTCATACAACTTCCGTCCACGCGCGATCATCGCCACTGACCCAATTCGGACGGCTCGATCACGCGCGGTGGCTGCCATTCGACATGACCGCGCCAGCCGAAGTGCGGACGGAAGTGCAGGGTTTCGGCAGCGTCGATCTCCGCCAGCCGCCGCGACCATGCCGCAACATTGCTCTGCAGGTTCACATCCTCCCAGTTACCTTCCGCAAGCGCGAATCGATCCAGCGTGAAAGCCTCTCTGATCATCGGCAGCCGGCCGGGATCAAGTCCCATCAGTCGCGCTGCGGCAGCGTCTGTTTCTGCCGGATTCGTCCCCATCACCAGAAGGCCGGCGGCGACCGCATCGACATCCACCGGGCCGTCCCCGTCGCCGGCAATCAGGCCGTCAATAATCGTCAGATAGCGCCGGCATCCATTCAGCGACGGCTCGCTCAGCCGACCGGCCTTATCCGTGTGTAGTAGGACCCGGTTAAGATCAAGGCACATCCGCCAGCAGGTATCGTTGCCGTGCCAGTTTCCCGAGCGGATCACCGCTTCACTACTCCCGAGGACGCCCGTGCCAACCCGTTTGAGATGGCGGTACAGCCGAGGACCCACGCCGGGAAACCTGAGGGCTAAACTGCGGATTCGACGCAGGCCGCGGCGTTCCAGTTCACTGCGCGCTGACAACCGCGGAAACTGGTCACCGCCTGTTTCCGGAGTACCCTCGGTGTAGTGCGGCAAGTAGTTCTTGTCGCCGTTGATTCCGACCAGGTTCTTCAGACTGAGCGTCACCCCGGTCTTCTTGTGCGTCTTCATTTTCGGCAGGTTGATGAACACATCGCAGGTGATCGCCGAACCGGCGATGACGTATTCATGCCGTCGGCCGCTGTGGTGCGCATTGATTACGGCCGTGTCATAGTCGGCACCATAGTACTTCCCCTCGCCGCGGTGGCCGCAAAACAGGCTGGCGGCGCCAAGGTCGACCGTGAAGTAGCCGAACGGGTCGCCCGCGAGGTTCCGCCGCGCCACGATCACGTCGTCGACGGCATCCCATTCAAATTTGCGCAGGTCGATCAGCCGGAAGGTCACGCCCTTACTCCGGTAGAATGCCGCCAGCTGATCCAGTTGAAGGACACGCACCACCGCCGCAAAGGACGAGTCGGTCTGCGGGGCGTCGGCGACAATGATCTCGCCCCGTCCATCCAGTGCCTTGACGACATAGTCAGCGACCGCGCGAATGATCGCGCCATGCGTCAGCATCCACTTCCAGCCGTCCGGCTGACGCGGGTGCGTTTCCTTGATCAGATTCGGTTTCAGCAAGACCCGGTCGCCCGGCCGCACCAGTTGGCGCAACGGATTCCAGTCCACACTCCCAAAATTGGACCGGTCCCAGCCACTCAGCGCCAGCAACGATCGGACTGCCGCGTAGGCACCGTTGGGAGCCGCTGCCAATTCGGCGAACGGCGCTTCCGGGTATAGCTCCTGCGGGTGAAACGGCGCCGCTTCCGGGTAAGTCGCGCCCCGATCGTGATAGGCAAAGACTTCCATTGCCGGGAAAGTACCCAGTTGAACGGATATTACAAGTCCCGCGATGAAACAGCCGGCGCCGGATGAGCCGTGTGCGCGAAAGTCGTCATGGTATTCGTCGACCCACAATATCAATAAATTATGACGTCGTCCGAAAATAGGGATATGGTCACCCGTTTGCCTGCATGTTTCCTGGCGTGCCTGTTCGCCGGCGCGCTGGGCGGCGCCGCGGTCGCCACGACGGTGACCGGCACGCTCCTACGCCGCGCGCCGGAAAAGGCGGCTTCCGCCATCGACCGCTACCCAAGTCGCGGCGGCTCCGCCAGATCGGGCGCAGTTGCGCCGGAGGCGCCCGCCGTCGTCTATCTCGTCGGCCAAGCGGCCGGACCGTTTACGCCGCCAAGCGAACGGCCGCAGATGCTGCAACGCGACCAGACGTTCCAACCGCCGGTGCTGCCGATCCTGGTCGGGACAACGGTCGACTTCCCGAATCTCGATCCCGTCTATCACAACGTTTTCTCCTACTCCAAAGCCAGGAAGTTCGACCTCGGTCGCTATCCCAAGGGCAAGTCCAAGTCGGTGACCTTTGACACGCCGGGTCTGATCAAGGTCTTCTGCGAAATCCACCCGAGCATGCGGGCCCATATCCTCGTGTTGGAACAACCGTATTTTGCCGTCACCGGACCCGACGGGCATTATCGCATTCCGAATGTGCCCCCCGGCGAATATGTGCTGAAGGTTTGGCAGGAGCAGCTCCCCGATATTGAAATGAAAGTCACGGTGCCGGCGCAAGAGTCGGTCGTAGTCGACGTGAGGTAAGCGATGCGCCTGTCGATTGGACGCAGATTCCAGTTGTTCGTCACCGGCACGATCGTCATCGGGGCCATCGTGGTGTTCTTCGTCGTCCGCGGCGTCATTAAGAGAGAGTATACGCACCATTTCTCGCAGGAAATCGAGACTGCCGACCTGGTCCTCGACAATTATTTCGAGACTCGTTTCGCCCTGCTGAAGACCGGCATCGACATTCTGCTGTCGGACCCGCGATTCCTGGCGGCTGTGGCCGAGGGAGATCCCACCACCGCCCAATACGAGGTAGCCGACTTTCGCCAGGTTGTTCAGGCTGACCTCTTCGTGATTGCCGACGAGACCGGCCGCGTCTTCGCGCGGGATCATGCACCGGGGCGGATTACGATTGACTCACTGCCGTTGATCGGCAGCCGTTATGAGCACGAGCAGAAGCGGATGTTCAGTTATCTCGACGGTTGCGTCTATCAAATTCTTACGGCCCCGGTGTTGCTGGGGGCGAGTCAACAAGCGGGCCGGCTACTGGTTGGTTATCGTATTGATGATGACCTGCTGCACCGCCTGAAGCAATTGACCGGCAGCGAGATTCTCGTGGTTTCGCAAAGTCGCATTGTCGCTTCAACCAACGTCGACGTCAGCAGCAGCGAACAGGTGGTCCGGTTGGCTGCCCAGTTGGATCAGGCGAAACCGCGGGCGGTCCATACGCGGGCGCTGGGGAGCGAAGACTATCTGCTGCTCGAACATCGTCTCGGTGCCGGCACTGACTTATCGGTGCTTCTGGTACGCTCGCTCGATGCTCAACTTCAACCGGCCATCGCCAATATCTCGCTCTATCTGATCGTGCTGACTCTGGCTGCTTCGGTTCTGGCCATCCTCATGATCTATCGTTATACCGCTGCCAAGCTGACGGCCGCGGTTGATCGTCTGGTCGATGCCGCCGGCAAGATTTCCGCCGGCCATCTCGAACATCCGATTACTCCCTTGAGCGACGACGAACTCGGCTACCTTGCGACCTGCTTTGACAACATGCGCCGGACGCTGCTCACCAACCGTGAGACGATTGCCCGTGTGCAGGAGGAACGGATTCAGGCCGAACGGTTGGCCACCATCGGCCAGCTCGCGGCCGGAATCATCCATGACTTCAAGAGTCCGATGACGGCGATTTCGCTGTCCGTCGAGGCGCTGACGCACGGCCTGGGCGGTGAAGCCAAGCGCGCCGACTACTGCCGCAACATCAAGAACCAGGTGCAGCGCATGGTTAACATGACTCAGGACTTGCTTGACTACGCGCACGGTAACAAGTCGCTGCAGTTGGAGGACGTGCCATTGGTTGAGACCCTGCGGCGACAAGTCGACCATCATCGTGAACGATACGATCGCCAGCGGATCGGCCTGCATTATGAAGCTCCCGCCGAATTCATCGCTGCCATCGATCAGCATAAGATTCGTCGTGTGGTCGACAATTTGCTGAACAACGCCTTTGAGGCGCTCTCTCCCGGCCATGCCGTGCTCGTTCGGATTCTCTGCAACCCTGAGCACGTCGAAATCCATGTTACGGATGACGGACCGGGCATTCCGCCACAAATCCTGGCGGATGTCTTCAAACCCTTCGTCACGCACGGCAAATCGACCGGCACCGGCCTGGGACTGGCCATCAGCCACAAGATCGTCGCCGATCACGGCGGCGAGTTAAGCGTCTCCTCAGCAGAGAGCCGCGGCGCTCACTTCATCATGCGCCTGCCCGCCAGTCTCATCCGTCATGGCAGCCCCGCGTCGAATCTCAACAGCGGCGTCACAGCATGATCGTCGGCATCAGAATCTTGCTGCTTGCCGCGATGGTAGTGGTCCCTTCCCTCGCGAGCGCGCAATTCGAAGTCAGCGGTCTGCTTGACATCGTCGCGCGCAATCGATCTGCGACCGATGTTTCGAACTTGACATTCAAGAAATTCTCCAACTATGACTTCATCCGCGCGCGCATCTTCTTCGATGCCGCCGCCTCCGAGAATGCCAGCGTCTTCACGCAGATTCTAATCGACAATGATCGCTTTCATTTGTATGGCGCGTACGTGCGCCTGAGTCGAATCGGCGGCAAGAGTCTCAACCTGCACGCCGGGCTGATTCCGAATACCGTCGGCTACTGGGGACCTCGGACGTATTCGGACAAGAATCCGCTGATCAGTGTGCCGTTGATGTACAATTACCACACCGCGCTTAACCCGGGTGCCGATCAGGTCAGTACCGCGCAACTGTTTTGGCAGCGTGGCCGCGGGTATGCTCGCTATGGCTGGCCTATTCTCTATGACGCCTGTTGGAATACCGGTGTGGAGCTCTATGGCGCGATCGGAAGCTTCGATTGGTCGGTCGCGGCGATCAGCGGAACGCTCTCGAGTCCGGCCATCCAGCCAGAGAAGGACATGCCGCAATTCACGGCGAAACTAACCTGCTACGCATCGTCGGCTCTCTCCATCATGCTCAACGGCTTCGCCGGCCCGTATTTGTCGTCGCTGGAGAGTCTTGAAGCGAATGGGGCTGAATACGAGGACGGGTATCACAGTGGCAAGAGTGCCGAGGACTACCTCAACTACGGCGGTGGCATCGGAACACTGTTCGACTACGGTTATCTCGAGGCGCTGGCCGAAGGGTTCTGGACGCGCTGGGAGCACCCCATTTTTGGCAATCTCGACGCGTACAGCGCCTATCTCAATCTGCGCTACAAATTCGCCCCGCAGTGGTATCTGGCCGGCCGCATTGAGACAATTCGCTTCTCCCAGCTCGACTTTGGAACCGGTCTGGGCGAACAAGACTGGGATTACCCATTGAATCGCATGGAGTTAGGAGTTGGCTATCGATTGGACCCGTCGGTTACACTCAAGGCTGTGACTCAGATCGTGCGCTGTCCCGACTTTGACACTTTGGATGATGAGACTGGCGCGATCCAGATGTCCGTCGCCATCCGCTGACCCATCCGCAACTTGCCTTTTGGGCGAATCTCCATTATATAGACTGTCTTAGTTCGGTGCGAAACGGCACAGCAACAGCGTGCAGCCGTTTCGTATCATAGAGGATTAGCGAGATGAGGTGTTTGCTATGAACGATAAAGATTGGACGCTCAAAGTCGGCCTGGCGGAGATGCTCAAGGGCGGCGTGATCATGGACGTTACCAACGCCGAACAGGCAAAGATCGCCGAAGATGCCGGTGCAGTGGCGGTCATGGCGCTTGAGCGCGTACCGGCGGATATTCGCAAAGCCGGTGGTGTGGCGCGGATGTCGCCGGTAGAGAAAATCGAAGAGATCAAGGCCATGGTTCAGATCCCGGTAATGGCCAAGTGCCGGATCGGTCACTTCGCGGAAGCCGAACTACTGCAGGAGCTCAAAGTCGACTACATCGATGAGTCGGAGGTCCTAACCCCGGCCGATGAAGAGAATCATATTGAGAAGCACCAGTTCAAGATTCCGTTCGTTTGCGGCTGCCGCAATCTGGGCGAAGCTTTGCGTCGCATCAACGAAGGCGCGGCGATGATCCGCACCAAGGGTGAGGCCGGGTCCGGGAACATCGTTGAGGCCGTTCGACATTTGCGGCAAATCTACGGTGAAATCCACGCCTTGAAAAAGCTCGACAAAGAGCGTCTCAAGAAGACTGCTAAAGAATACCGCGTACCCGTGGATCTCGTTAAGAAGACTGCCGACCGCCAGGACCTGATCGTCCCGAATTTCGCCGCCGGTGGCATTGCGACACCCGCCGACGCCGTCCTTTGCATGAAACTTGGCGCCCAGGCAGTGTTCGTCGGCTCCGGTATCTTCAAGTCATCCAATCCGGCGCGCCTGGCCAAGGCCATCGTAACTGCGACAACGCACTACGACGACCCGGCCATTGTGCTCGAAGCGTCACGGATGCTTGGTGATCCCATGGTGGGCTTGGAGATCAGCAAGCTTCCGAAGGAAGAGCTGCTGCAGTACCGTTAGTAACTATGCCTGCGGTTGGAATTCTCGCCTTCCAGGGGGACTTCGCGAAGCACCGCGAAGCCTTCGAGAAGCTGAAATGTGGGGTGCGGCTGGTGAAATCCGCCACCCAGTTGTCCATGTGCGACTACCTCGTGATTCCCGGTGGCGAGTCATCAGTTATCGACCGCTTCATAAAATCCACTGGGTTAGACAAACCGATCTGCGAATTTGCCGAACGAAAACCGGTCTGGGGCACTTGTGCCGGCATGATCTTGCTGGCCGGTACGGTCACCAACGACCCGACGATTTCGCCGCTGGGTCTACTTGATATCGCGGTCGAACGCAATGGCTACGGCCGCCAGTTTGAGTCGTTCATCGAAATCGGAGAACTGAGCGTCAACGGCACACCCGAGCCACTGGAGATGGTGTTCATTCGGGCGCCCAAGATCTCGGCAATTGGAACCGGGGTTGACGTGCTCGGAAAGTGCCGCGGCGAGAGCGTAATAGTCCGGCGCCAGAATGTGATAGCAACGGCATTCCACCCCGAATTGACCAACACGCTCCGCTTTCAAGAGTACTTCCTCTCAATGAGTTCGTAGCTCAGCACCGCAGCAGCGACAATGCGGGCGGGTTCCGGCGGCAATTCTCAAATATTTGTTGGATACGACCGGGTGGAACTGTTGTTTAACTGTGGAAACCATCTGAGGAGGAGACAATGCATCGCGTAGTAGGAATTATCATTTTGGCACTGCTGCCGCTGACACAGTTGTTCGCCGGCAAGATTTTCGGCGACATCAAGATGGGGGACAAGCCGATCGCTGAGGGCAGCAAGCTGACGATTACTGCGCCGATCAAGCCGGCGGAAGCCGGCAAAGCTGCGGTCACGCCGGCGGTCGTGGATTCAGGGGTTACCGACAAATTCGGTGCGTATCGCCTGAACGTCAAGGAAGAGGGCAAGTGCATTCTGACTGTGCACATTGAGAAGCAGACGGCAACTCTGGAGGTCTTCTCCTACGCTAACGCCACGAGATATGATCTGGTGCTTGAGAAAGACAAAGACGGCAAGTACCTCCTCAAACGGAAGTAGACGATGGAGCATCAACGCGACTTCTGGGACAAATTGGCGGTCATACTCCAGCCGTTAGGCGGACTCCTGACGGCTGTGGCGATCGCCATGCTGGGTTTCTTCACCTCCCAATACCTGGAACGCCAGCAGTCGATTGATGCCAACACCCGGCTTTATTCAGAGCTGATGAGCAATCGCGAGCAGTCTGAGAGCGCGCTGCGCAAGGACATGTTCGTTTCGATCATCGGCACGTTTCTGCGGCCGCAGGAATCAACCGTCGGTGCAGCGGTACTAAACCTTGAATTGCTTGCCTACAACTTCCATGAGTCGCTGAATCTTAAACCGCTCTTTACGGACTTGCGCCAGAGCTTGAGCGAGCGACTCAAGCACGAGAATCGTCCCGATACGATCGCGCGTTATCAGGCCTACCAGCAGCGGCTGGAGCGCGTGGCCCGCGAGATCACCAAGAAGCAAATGATCGTGCTTGAAGGCGTCGGCGTGAAAAAAGACTGGGGTTTTGAGCTGGGGCCGGACTTCGAGGACGCGACACTGGAAACGGCGGAGCTGTCGCTCGACAGCGCCACGACGGCCCTGACGGTCGACGTCGTTGGAGTGGATTTTGAGGCCAAAGAACTGCGCCTCGACGTCACCGTGCGCAGCTATAACGGGTCCGGCGATCCGATTTCCAAGAACGTCGCCTTTAGCGTCGGCTTCTATGATTTTCCGATGATCGACAATACCCGCCTGCCGAACGGCCAGCGCTTCGCCGTCATCATGAACAATTTCTCGGAGATGTCAGCGGAGATTACCGTGGTGCTCTTCCCCGGCGCCTATGCCAGTCTCAAGGAGAAGCCGTACTACGATGAAGTGATCGACAACATCCGCAAGACTTCGCAGGAATTCACCAACTGACAGCGCACCTCACACCGATACAATGACCCGCATCAGTCCGGCGTACGGCAGCCTTTCCTGTTCACCGGAAGCCAAGTTCTTGATCGTATATTGCTGTGTCGCCAGGTCATCCGAAAAGACCAGAATCGCGAATCGCGCCCGCTGGCGCGCGGCTTCCTTCATCTGCGCTTTCTGCGAGCGGCCCAAAAAATCGAGGTCAACAGAAATCCCGGCCTCGCGCAGCCTGCCGGCCAAAGTCAGCGCTTCGCGCCGTTCGTCCTCGTTGACAGCCACGATGAACAAGTCCAGCAGACTGGCCTCCAGTCCCTTGAATCCGGTGGCTTCCATCGCCAGCAGCGTCCTTTCCATACCGGCCGCGAACCCCACAGCCGGTGTCGGATCGCCGCCCAATTCGGCAACCAGCAGATCGTAGCGACCGCCGCCGGAGAGCGCGTCCTGTGCACCCAGCAGCGATGAGCGCACTTCAAAAGCGGTGCGCGTGTAGTAGTCGAGACCGCGCACCAGGCGGGGGTCGACGACAAACGGCACGCCCAGCTTCTCCAGCGCTGCCATGACGATCTCGAAGTCGCGGTTGACGGCATCGTCGTAGAATTTCGACAGCAGCGGGGCATCCAGCATGATTTCGCGCGTCGACTTTTCTTTGCTATCGAACAAGCGCAACGGATTGCGGGTGATCTTCTCGCGATCGACGGCAGATAAATCGGCAGCACGCGGCTCGATGTATTTGAGCAACTCCACCCGATGCCGAGCCCGAATTTCCGGCGTCGCCACAGAATTGATTGCCACTTCATACTTCTCGATGCCGCACTCCTGCAGGATCTGCACGCTGATAGCGATGATCTCCGCATCGATACGCGGATCGGCCGCGCCAATCGCCTCGGCGCCAAACTGATGAAACTGCCGTTGGCGACCCTTCTGCGGTTTCTCCTGCCGAAACATCGGCCCGATGTAGAAGACTTTGGTCAGCGGCGCCTGTTTGCCCAGGGATTCCTCGATGTAGGCGCGCACGACCGAAGCGGTCGCTTCCGGCCGCAGCGTCAGGCTGCGCCCACCCATGTCCGTGAATGTGAACATCTCTTTCGAGACGAGATCCGTGCCTTCGCCAATTCCGCGGGCAAACAACTCGGTCATTTCAAACAGCGGGGGGCGGACTTCGGAGTAGTTGAATCGCCGCATCACTTCGCGGACGACCTTTTCAAGGTGAATCCATTTGGGGGACTCATCAGGGAGGATATCGAAAGTGCCCTTGATTCGTTGATACTTCATACTCATCTCCACTCTTCTTCCGGCGCAGCCGGTTGTGCCCGGTGCTCCGCGTCAACATCATTATGGCGACGGCGGGCGCGGAAAGCAACAACGCAAATACCGGCCAAACAATAGCCGGTGGCATCGGCCAGCCAATCGCCAAGGGAGGAATCGCGATTCGGCACAAACGACTGCACAGTTTCGTCCAAACCGGCGTAAGCCAGTCCGAACGCGAACAACAGAAGGTAGAGCCAAATCCGCTTCCGGGAGGCCTCAATGCCGGGAAATGCCCGAAACACCAGACAACCGAAGATGAAGTATTCCAGACAGTGATAAAACTTGTCGATATTGGGAATCTCAAACGACGGCGGCTGGGCATTGGGCATTGAAGACAGCGTGATGATCGCGAGAGCATAGAGGATGGGTAAAATCCGGCGTAGGAGCAGTTGTCTGGTCATCGCGCTATATATAGTTTGCGTGAGGCATTTCGGCAAACGGAACAGCCGCCAAAGTGTATATTGAGGGATCGATCGCCACAAGCTCTCCCAGCTTGACTTTAATGCGGGTGGCCATCATATTCCCCGCAACCCGAAGACGGGAGTAGGAAATGCGTGCATTAATTACCGGAGTGACCGGCCAAGACGGCTCGTACCTCGCCGAGTTGCTGCTCGAAAAGGGCTACGATGTTTTCGGCATGGTGCGCCGATCCTCCACCGAGAATTTCGAGCGGATCAATCACATCAAGGGTCGCATTCATCTGGTGCAGGCCGACCTGTTCGACCAGATGTCAATGCTAGGACTGATCGAAGAGCTGCGCCCGGCCGAGGTCTACAATCTGGCCGCGCAATCGTTCGTGCCGACATCATGGTCGCAGCCGGTCCTCACCGGCGAGTTTGACGCGCTCGGCGTGACCAAACTGCTGGAAGCGATCCGCAAGGTTGACCGCAAAATCAAATTCTATCAGGCGTCGTCATCGGAGATGTTCGGCAAGGTGCAGGAGGTTCCCCAGACTGAAAAGACGCCGTTCTACCCGCGTTCGCCGTATGGTGTCGCCAAGGTGTATGGTCATTTCATCACGGTCAACTACCGGGAATCGTATGGCATACATGCCTCGTCCGGCATCCTCTTTAACCACGAATCACCGCGGCGCGGACTGGAATTTGTGACCCGCAAAATCTCTTACGGCGCAGCCGCAATCAAGCTGGGGTTGACCGACGTGCTATACCTGGGCAACCTTGACGCCAAGCGCGACTGGGGATATGCCGGCGACTACGTTGACGCCATGTGGCGGATGTTGCAGTTGCCGGAACCGGACAATTTCGTCATCTCCTCCAATGAGAATCATTCGGTGCGCGAGTTCTGCGAGATCGCGTTCGGCCATGTCGATCTGGATTATAAGCAGTATGTCAAGGTTGACCAGCGCTTCGTCCGGCCGGCAGAGGTCGATATTCTGCTGGGTGACTCGACCCACGCCCGTACGAAACTTGGATGGCAACCCAAGGTTTCTTTCCGCCAACTTGTGGAGATGATGGTCGATGCCGATCTGGCACTGTTGAACAAAAGACAGAGGGTATGAGGGCATTCATTACCGGAGTGACCGGGTTTGCCGGTTCCCACCTCGCCGAGAATCTGCTCGCCCACGGCATCGAGGTTGCCGGAACAACCTTGCGCGGGGAGTCCCGCCACAACATCCGTGCCGTTGCCGACCAAGTCAAAATTGTACAGGCCAGTCTTGAGGACACGGCCATTCTTAAGAAATTCCTCGCCGATTATCGCCCCGATTGGGTGTTCCACCTCGCGGCCCTGGCGGCCGTGGGCCCATCATTCTCGCGCCCAATAGAAACTCTTGAAGTCAACCTGATGGGTACAGCACGCCTCTATGAGACTCTTCGGGGATGTAAGTCGACAAAAAAAATCGTGTTTGTGTCTTCGGCTGATATTTATGGTCCCGTGCCGCCGGAGAAGATGCCGATTAAGCCCGACTATCCGTTGCGGCCGGTGTCGCCGTATGGCGCTTCCAAGGCGGCCGCCGACATCTTATCGTATCAGTACTATCGCGCCTATGGTCTGCCGGTCGTGAGGGTTCGTGCTTTCAACCATACCGGCCCGCGGCAGGCGACCGGGTACGTGATCCCTGATTTTTGCTCGCAGATTGCCAAGATTGAGCGCGGACGGAAGCGGGGCGTGATCAAGGTAGGCGACCTATCGGCCAAACGCGATCTGGCGGACGTTCGCGACATTGTCGAGGGCTACCGCCTGGCGGCCAAACGCGGCGTGGTCGGCGAGGCGTATATTCTCGCCAGCGGCAAAGCCGACCGGATCCGCAACTATCTGGAGCTATTGACGAAGATGGCAAATGCCGAAATAACAGTCAGGGTCGACCAGGCATTAATCCGGCCGGTCGAAGTGCCGCTGTTGGTCGGCAACATTACCAAAGCAAGGAAGGAACTTGGCTTTCGGCCGAGATATCGGATCGAGCAGACGCTGCTCGATACTCTGGAATACTGGAGGATGAATTGAAAAATCAATTGGCGCAGAAACTGAAAGACAGATCGGCCGTCGTCGGCGTGATTGGCCTGGGTTATGTCGGCCTGCCGCTCGCGATCGAGTACATTCATGCCGGCTATCGCGTGGTCGGCTTTGAAATCTCGCAAGCCAAGATCAAGCTGATCAACGCCGGAGGTTCGGATATCGGTGACGTGCCGGCGCGCGAAGTGAAGAAAGCCGTCAATGCCAAGAAACTGCGGGCCACCGGCGACTTCTCGCAGATGCGCTATTGTGATGTCTGCACGATCTGCGTGCCGACGCCGCTGTCGAAAACCAAGGATCCGGATGTCTCCTACATCCTCACTGCGGTTGCCCAGGTAAAGAAGTTCCTCCATCCCGGAATGTTGGTGGTGCTGGAATCAACTACCTACCCGGGCACGACGGAAGAACTGATTCTGCCCCAACTGGAAGAAACCGGCCTGAAAGTCGGCAAGGATTTCTATCTCGCTTTCAGCCCGGAACGGGTTGACCCCGGCAACGCCATTTATCAGACCAAGAACACGCCGCGGGTGGTAGGCGGGCACACACCGAAGTGCCAGCAGATGGCAAAGATCTTTTACGAAGCGGCGATCAACCGCGTTCATATCGTCAGCTCGACGCAAGCGGCGGAGATGGTGAAACTGCTGGAAAACACCTTCCGATCGGTGAATATCGGACTGGTGAACGAGGTGGCGCTGATGTGCGATCGCCTGAAACTGAACGTCTGGGAGATTATTGAAGCGGCCACGACCAAACCGTTTGGGTTCATGCCCTTCTACCCGGGGCCGGGATTGGGCGGCCACTGCATCCCGATCGACCCGCATTACCTGTCGTGGAAACTGAAGAGTCTGAATTACTATTCTCGCTTCATCGAGCTGGCGGGCGACGTCAATTCGCACATGCCGGAGTACGTGCTGGAACGAGTTACTCGCAATCTCAACCGCCGGAAGCGTTCGCTCAACGGATCGCGAGTGGTCGTGCTGGGCGTGGCGTACAAGCGTGACATTGCGGATGTTCGCGAATCACCGGCATTGGACTGCCTGAACCTGTTACAGAAGGCCGGCGCCAAGGTCTTCTACAACGACCCGTACGTCCCGCGGATCCGCTTTGACGAACACCACCGACTTGATTTGAAATCCACCAAACTGACGGCGGCGCTGCTCAAGAGCGCTGATCTGACGATTATCATCACCGACCATTCGGATTACGACTACCAGTGGATCGTCGATAACTCGCAGGCAGTGTTCGATACGCGTAATGCCACCAAGAAGGTCCGGCGCAATCGCCGCAAAATCGAGCGGTTGTAGCGCAGACTCGCAAGTCCGATCGCATTGAATGAGGCCGGAGTCGATCGACTCCGGCCTCTTTGTCTCTGCGTCTACGGTGACAACAAAGGCGCAACTTGAAGGCGCTAGCTTCGTAAATAGCGACATACCATGAACTACTCGCAATTGACGATTGCACTTCTGCTCCTGCTCTGCAGTACCGCCGCATCTTTCGCACAGACGCCATTTGTGCCTAATGAGAAACCACGATTGGCGGTCGGACGTGCCGCCGGCGCGATCACAATCGACGGGGAGATCGACGACGCCGGCTGGATCGGCGCTGCCAAGGCCGAGAACTTCGCTGAGCACACGCCGGGTGACAAGGTGAAACCGCCGGTTGCGACCGAGGTATTGGTAACCTACGACGCCGAGAATTTCTATCTCGCCTTCATCTGCTACGACGACCCGACAACGGTGCGCGTGACGATGCGCGATCGCGACGAAATCTTCTCCGACGATTACATTGGTATCATCCTCGACACCTATGGCGATGCGGCCTGGGCGTACGAGATTTTCGTCAACCCCTACGGACTGCAAGGCGACCTTAAAATGCTGAGTGACGGCGAGGAGGAGATGACCTTCGACATCGTCTTTGAGTCACGGGGGAAGTTGACGACGCAGGGTTGGCAGGCGGAAGTCGCCATCCCGTTCAGCAGTCTCCGTTTTCCGCATCGGCCGGTGCAGGAGTGGCGGGCAACGTTCTGGCGCAATCGGTCGCGCTCCAGCCGCGAGCGCTCGACCTGGGCCGCGATTGACCGCGACGAGCCGTGCTTCCCGTGTCAGTTTGGCTACCTGACCGGCATCGAAGGTGCGGCGCCGGGGAGCCGTCTCGAGGCATTACCGTCACTGGTCGGCTACCAGTACTCCGTACCTGAAAACCTGGAGGATTTGCGTGCCGGACTTAAGCATGAGAATCCCGATGGAGAGGCCTCGCTGAATCTGCGCTATCTGTTGAGTTCCGATCTGACGGCCGACATCGCCATCAATCCCGACTTCAGCCAGGTCGAATCAGATGCCGCACAGATCGACGTAAACAACAACTTTGCGCTATTCTATCCCGAGAAACGACCGTTCTTTCAGGAAGGCTCGGATGTCTTCCGCACGTTCACGGACGTGGTCTATACCCGCTCGCTGAATGATCCTCTGATCGCCGCGAAGTTGACCGGTCGGGCGACGCCAAAGACGACAGTCGGCTACGTCGGCGCACGGGACGAAATCTCCCCGATCATCCTGCCCTTCGACGAACATACCGATATCGTTACGGCCGGCAAGAGCGTGTCGAACATTGGCCGCGTGCGCCAATCGATTGGCGAGGATTCCTATGTCGGCGCCATTATCACTGATCGCCGCCTCGATAACGGCGGATCAGGCTCGGTCGCCGGCGCGGATGTCAGTTTACGATTTCTCAAAAACTATCGGCTGGTCGGCCAACTGCTGGCGAGCCGTACGGTAGAGCCGGCTGATTCTGACTTGTACGGAGCCGGCGATAATGCGACTTTCAATCGCGGCCGCCACACGGCCGCGTTCGACGGCGAGAAATACTGGGGCAGCCTGATTTATGCCGGTCTGGAACGCGAGGCCCGCGTCTGGAACCTGGAATTGAGCTACCGTGGTGCCAGTTCGACTTTTCGCGCCGACAATGGTTTCGTTTTCCGGAACAACCAGCGCGAAGGCGACGTCTGGACCGGGCTGTTCTTCCGACCCAATCGCAAGGTTGTGAAGGAAGTCTCAACTTCGATCGCACTGGGGCGAATCTGGAATTACGCGGGCAAGCGCAAGGACGAGTGGGTATCGCCGGAGATGGTGCTGCTTTTCCCGGCTCAAACGACGCTCGAACTGGGATATCTCTTCAGTCGCGAGACCTATCAGGGTATCTTCTTCCCCGGCATTCGCGACTATCGCGTCGGCGTCAGCAGCCGGTTCATCGACGCGGTTACAGTCGAACTACAGGCGAAAAAAATCCGCTACATTGCCCGCCGCGTGGAGCCCCCGGTGCTCGGACGCGGCTGGGAGTATGAGGCAGTGGCATCCATCAAGTCATTCGAGCGCTTGGTTGTGCAGCCGGAGTACGGGTATTCAGAGCTAAGCTTCGCCGACGGTCGCAAGATTTACGCTGGTTATGTATTGCGAACCAAGCTGAACTACCAGTTTACTCGCGAGTGGTTTCTTCGCCTGATCGTCCAGTATGATAATTTTGACCGCGTCCTCAACATCGAACCTCTGATCAGCTATAAATTTAACCCCTTTACCATCTTCTATGCCGGCTCGGCCCACAACTATCAGAATTTGCCGAACTCTGAGGACTTGGCACTCTCAGGCCGGCAGTTCTTCTTCAAGTTTCAGTACCTGTTGCGCTTATAGCGTCCAGACTCACCCCACCCGTCGCTCGTGATGATTTGTCCAAGTACTTGACCAAATCATACCCAGCGGTTATATTGAGAAAGTCCTAACATATCGGGTGTCGGCCGTAAGGGCGGCATGAGCGGAAAAACGGCAGAGCAGTGTAGAACGTTGTGATTTCAGGTCTCCCGACAATTCTTGTCTCGTTTCTCCACGATCCTTTTGATCGACGCGCTTTCCATCTGGTGTTCCAGATCACCCATCGGGAGCTGATTTCGTATTTGCGCCAGCTTTCGCAGCGCGGTTATCGGTTGCCGATCGACTGTACCGACACGAAAAACGCGCTCGGGAATCTGGCGTATGATATTCTCGGAACGTTCTTCGCTTCGGAAGCTGATCGGCCGTTCCCGGTCATCTTCGGCTTCTTCGTCCGGCACGGAATCACCGATTTCCAGAATATCGCTCCGGTGCGCCTTGCCGAACTCTACATGTGGTTGCTGCGCGGTTACACGTTGAAGGAGATCGGCTATATCGCCGCTGATGGTGATCCGCAATTGGCGCGGCTTAAACGTCGATTCTATGAAGCGCTCGAGAACCAGTCGATGGCGCTTCTGCGCGAGGTCGAGCGGGAACGATACTGGTGCCTGCCTCCGGCAGCCCCGGCCAATCTGGCGCCGCTCACGGCGATGCCCTCCACGCAGTTGGCGCAGATCGTCGAGCTGGCATTTCTCAATTCGAACACCGTCGAATCCTGGAATCGCAATGTCCTGCAATTGGTTTCGGAGCAATCGAACTATCCGAGCGTCATTCGGGAAGTTGACTTGATCGCAGCGGTGACGGCGGTTCATGTGCGTTACATGGTTGAAGAAGCGCCGATGCCGTCGCCGGAAATGAGTCAGATGCAGTTTGTGGCCCGCGAGCAATTCGAGATAGAGTTGAAGGCGACGCTGCAATGGTTCCGTGACGATCTGCTCGCCGAGTGGGTGGATAAGCGGAAACTGACCGAACTCGAGGCAACCCGCTACGCGGAAGCCGCGGAATTGTACTTGCGCGATTCCACCAACGGTGGAATCATGCACCCGGCTTCCTATGGCAGCTATTTTCGGCAGGTCCATCCGGCCGAAATTGGCGCTTTGTACGTTGAAAAGTACAAGACGCTGTTCGAGAGCCTGATCAAGAAGGCAGAAGACCACTTTGCCGAACGAATTCGAAATAATTCCACAATTCGCAAGATTTGGAGCTATTGGTAATCTGAGGGATCCTGATTAGGTCATGCTTCATCCCACGCGGAATCAACTTGAGAAGTTCGCCAATGGCGCATCGCCGGACACTGCAATCGCCCGCCACGTAGAGGAATGCGAGTTTTGCCGCGAATTGGTCGAGCGCCTGCGAACGCGCACGTCGTCCAACAGTGACTTGGAGTCAACATCGGCGCTTCCGGCGCTGCACGGACAAGCCGAAGCCTGCTTCAGTGCGGCTCTTCGCGGCTGGCGGATCGCGCTCCAACTTCTGGCCCGCGAAGCCCGCCAGACTCCGGGGCTGCTGGCGGCCGATCCCCCGCCGGCGACCCAGTCGGAAACCGCCGCCGTCGCGACATTTTTCTCCGAGCGCCCGGAGGTCGTGCTGCGCCTGGTCCACGACGGTCGTGCCGGCACCGACCACCTGCAGGTGATTGCCGATGACGCCGCTATGTTCGATCATGTCCTCGTCTGCAATCCACCCCAACATCGGGAGTTCTTGACTGACGCCGTCGGCAGAGCCCAGGTCGATGGTCCGCCGCTGGTGAACCCGAGGGCCAGTGACTGGGAGCTTCGGTTACCTGAGGCCGTTCTCGAATTGTCTGAACTCGTCGCCGAGCTGCCGGCATCCGGAGGCTCAGGCGAGACTATCCTCAAGACTGAGCGCGGCGACGGCATCAAGGTGAAGATCGAAGAGCAGTCCGGCGCATGGGTATTGAGCGCCGAGTTGTTGACGCTGGACGGCAGCCGTCAGTTTGCGCCGGCGCGATTCTATCTGACGACCGGCAGCATGGTTCAAACTGAAGCCGCCGTCACCGGCCAGCCAGCCCGCTTTGCCCTTCCCTCATCCAAGGCCCCGACAACGCTGCGACTATTCCGCTGATTATGCCAATCTCGCCACTCGACTTTGCTCGAAGCTGGGAACAAACATGTAGCGCAGTTCAAGAATGTCCGGCTGCTGATCTGCGCCTGCTGACGTTGGCGCAGTTTTGGCCGCTCTTGCGCCAACGCGTATCCGATCCGGCTTATGCCAGCTACTTCGATGAATACGTCGAACTCTACCTCCGTGCCTATGCCGCGCTGCGAACGGCGGATTTCATTCCGGACGAACTGGAGTCCCTCACAGGAGTGGCCGACGAATGCACTCTCGTGCGTGGAGATGCGCGGCTTGTCGAACTGCGCCGGGCACTCCGTCATCGGCGCGCCACCTTGTTGTTCCAGCTTGGCGACCTTGAGACGGCGCTGAATCTCAGCCGAGAGTTGAGCGGATCGAAGTCCGGCTTTGTGCCCGATCCGGAAACCCTGAGCGGGCTTTACGCTCAGGATTCGCTGGCCGAATTGACCCGACAGGCTGAGGAGCACGACCCGGCACTGCACGCGTTGCTCAAGGAAATTCTCGACGAATGGCTGCTCGAACACGAGGCTGGTGCTGACAACGCCGTCAATTGCCTTTTCGTCGAGCGGACGACATCGCCAGCCACGCTTCGCGGCCGGATGCGAACCTTGCAATGCGAGATCGAGCTGGGCCGCGATCGCCGTAAAGCCGATGAGGTGACGTTCCAGATGCAGGTCATTGCCGTCGACGACTCCTTTGTCGGTGCTTTGCATCAATCGCTGACAGCCGTGCGCACCGCCCTGTTGCGACAAGGGGTTAGGATTGCGGATGGACGGCGGATCCGGGCGCATTATCGCGTCACCGACGCCGCCGAGAAATTCACCGGCGATTCGATCGGGCTAGGCGCGGCGCTGATTGCCTACACCCAGATCCTGAAGGCAGCGGCGTTGCGCCACGATCGGACGATTGCGTGTGATGCGGCCGTAACCGGTGTGATCGATGCCGCCGGGAATCTGGAACCGGCCAATCCGGCAACAATCGGCGTCAAGATCGAGCGTGCATTCTATTCGCGCGTCCGATACGTCATCGTGCCGGAGGCGAATCTCGCGGCGGC
>JADYYF010000043.1 GCA_020853795.1 Candidatus Zixiibacteriota bacterium | reverse complement strand
GGCTCGGGGAGTATCAGCATCTCGGATGCGGTATACTTGATCAATTACATCTTCGCCGGCGGACCGGCACCGGTTCCGGTGATTCGCGGGGATGCCGACTGCAGCGGATTGGTGACGATTTCCGATGCCGTCTATTTGATCTACTACATCTTCGCCGGCGGGCCGGTGCCGTGCGCGGCGTGTGAGCCATAGGGGGTTAGTTCGGATCGCACCGCAATTCCGCCAAGCACAGCAGTATCGACGGTTCTGAATTGCCGAGGTTTGGAGGAGTCGTGAACCTGAAGGTTGCCGTAATGGCTCTGATTGTCGTTTTGGAGATGGCACGCATGACGACGTGCGAAGCCGCAGACACGACGCGGGTCGTACACGTCTTCGTGGCCCTGGCCGACAACGAGCATCAAGGAATCGTGCCCGTGTCGGCGCGTCTCGGCAACGGGGAAGATCTGGACAACAATCTCTACTGGGGCGCGGCTTACGGTGTCCGCACGTATTTTGCTCGAGACAGACAATGGCGTCTCATCGCCAGGGTCGAGTCAGTCAGGACGGACACCGTGCTCCAACGCTGTATTTTCCAGCACAAAGTCCACAAACTGTATCTGATCGCTGATGCTTACAAGGGGGAGCGAATCCGCGAGGCTGTCACCGATTTTCTTGCCACGGTGGCCGGACGCAGGGCAAAGGTACCAATTCCCGCTGCTGGGCCTTCGGGTCCAGAGAGCGACAGGGGGATTCGTATAGACATGGCAGCCTACATCGGGCACAACGGCCTCATGGATTTCGATGTGCCCGTTCAGGGTTTGCACGGAGACAGCACGGGTCTTCCGGCGATCATTCTTGCCTGCGTCAGTAAGAGCTACTTCCACAGCCACCTGACGGCGCTCCGAGCCGATCCGATTCTCTGGACGACGGGGCTGATGGCACCTGAGGCGTACACTCTGAAAGCAGCCGTTGAGTCATGGGCGACAGGCAAGAGTCGCAGCGAGATTCGCGCACAGGCGGCGGCGGCGTACGACCAATTTCAGCACTGTGGAGAGTCAGTGGCGCGCAGATTGCTGGTTACCGATTATTAGTTTCTTGGTTGAAATCCCGAGCAGGCACTTTTTCGAAGTACTTCCGAATCGGCCAGGTGGGCGATAATCGGGTTGTACCAGTGACGTTCTGATCGGAATGAGTACACAAGACGTACTGCCAGAAGCGGACTCAGCAGGGGCGACGTTAAGGCGATGTTGAAGGCTGCCGGTCATTCAAGGCAGACAGTCCGAACACGCGTCGGGTCGATTTCGCGAGCTTGACGTAAGAGGCTGTCGGCGATGCTGCGATCTTCAGAGACGTTGACGAGCTTGCTCTGACCGCTGAGTCGTTTTCGCGCACCTCGGAGATACGCGGCACAGGTCCCGAGCGGGACGGTCGTGATAATTGGAGCGGCCATTGCTCCCGGCTCGCGTCGAGTACGGTAGCGCCCATTCAGCTGCTGCATAAATTCGTCGAGCGACCGCGCGTAGGCTATAATGTTGTCGGGTATCGTATCGAATTCGAGCACCCAATGGTGACGCGGAATCTTCAATTCGACCGGATCAGCGTAGGTCAGATGGAAGCCCAGGCATTTTGCGCGGCACGTTTTGTCGGCGGCAGCGATCACTCGGCGGGCGTGATCCGCGCTGGTTGCGTCGCCATAGCGGTCCAGCATCTCCCCCACTCGCCCGATCACGCGCAGGCGAGGGGGGTCGATTGAAACGAACCGCACAATATCCCCAACGCAGAGACTCCAAAGCCCGCTCAAATTGGTGACGTAGATGATGTAATCGACTCCCGGTTCAAGGGTTTCAATCGTGTGTCGCGCCGGGCGCGATGAGTGTTCGTCGCCAAGGCGAACAAACTCGAAGAACACGCCGCCGATCAAGTTCACGAGCAGACTGTCATCGTCACAACGATCCTGAAAGGCAAACAGACCTTCCGACGCAGAGTAGGACTCGATGAAATCAACGGATGCTCCAAGGTAGGACTGGAGAACCGAACGAAAGGAGCTGAGAGCAACACCGCCCGAGAAGAACACTTTGAAGTTGGGCCAGATCCTGGTCACGGCTTCCAATACCGTTGCCGTGCCTACAACTTGGCGCACGCGCTCAAGAAAAAGCGGTGCCCAGCTCGGGACCATGGCGAAAGCGCGCACATCCTTGCGCACAGCGATTCGCACTGATTCACGCAGCTTCGATTCCCAGTCCTCCATCAGCATGAGGTGCCGCGGCAACGCTTGAAGCCGGTACGACAGCAGGCGCGGAGCGTAGTACGCCAGCAGCCCGCTGACTTCACCAGCAACTGTACCCTGCACGGACCCAGCCTCAATGCCGCCGGGCAGGCTCAGGATCCTACCTTTCAAGATCGTCCACCCGCCACACTTGCTGGAGATGTAGCAGAGGCCGGGGAGCAAGCTACTCCGGGAAAGACATGCCATTGTAGCCCGAGACAAGGGAAGGACTCGTCCGCCTGAGCGTGTGCCCCCGGAAACAGCGAATGCTACCGGACAGCCGGGCCACGTCACATCCGGTTCGCCATGGACTACGCGGTCAATGTACGGTGCCAAATCAATGTAGTCGGACAAAGGGACACGGCAGTGAAACTCCCGTATGAGATCGGGGGACTTTTCCAAATCCGCGAACCCGAACATGCGTCCCCAGACGGTGTCTTTTGCCTGACAAACCATGGTTTGCAGCAACTTGCGCTGGGATTCTCCAGGTTCTTTCAGGGATTGCCGGAGATGCCACAACGGCGAGGGCGGACTTTCTAAGATATGCGCAAACATACAGGACTTGATAAATTATAGACAAACGATGCCAGGATGAGTATGTATTTCTCGCAATATGGCTTCAAACAACACTGAAATGGCTGGGCACCGACAAGAACCGCATGACGCAAGCGTGGAACGATACCACGCCTTTGACAACTTGAGGGGTATCTTGCTGATGCTCCTGATTGTCTTGCACTCGGCGGTTGCGTACATGGTCACCCCTCTCGGTGATGTCTGGCCATTCAAGGACCACTCCACACACATCGCCTTCGATATTGTGGTAGTGTTGATCCACACGTTCCGCTTACCGTTGCTGTTCGCAATGACCGGCTTTTTCGGTGCGAAGCTTTACTGCGAGCGAGGCGCGCGCGAATTTCTTCGGAATCGGACGCAGAGGATCGCAATTCCCCTAATCACATTCTGGGTGCTGCTGACCCCGTTCATCCTTGCCCCGTTCGCTCTAATCCAACTTGAACCGGGCTCTCGCACGCCGCTCGGATTGATATCGTGGCTGATGAGCCAAAATGGCCTGTCGAATCTCCAGCTCTTCCACCTCTGGTTCCTGTTTGATCTGCTCTTGTACTATGGTGCCATGTTGCTCATGGTGCAACTGCCGCAGCCTACGCTCATCCCATGGGTAGACAGCAGCTGGCGGAGGTTTGATCAGCTGCTCCAAAGCTCGTGGGGCTTTCTAGTTCTCGTCGCTGTGACAACGTTATCGCTCCTGCCGACGAAGCTTGGTATGCTTGAGACTCCCGCAACGTTTGCTCGACCGCCGTCAACGCTGCTTGCTGATTTCGTCTTCTTTCTGTTTGGCTGGTGGCTCTACCATCGCAGGCATTACCTGTGGAGCTTCGCATCGGGGGCATGGACGCGAGTTGTGCTCGGAGTCACGTTCCTCGCAATTCATTTAGCGTGTGTGGCATGGTTAATCAAAGGAAACAGCGAGTGCCATGTGCTGTCGGCTGTCTTCGCCTCACTGTCGACCTGGTTCTTCGTGTATGGGATCATGGGGCTCTTCGTTCGGTACGGCAATAGGCCCAGCCGATTCTGGCGCTATATTGCTGATTCCTCTTATTGGTGCTATCTCGTTCATCTTCCCTCAGTTGTCTGGCTTCAGATCCTACTGGTCAATTGGCGAGTTCCCGCGGCACTGAAATTCGCGACGGTGCTCATAGCCACGTTGTCGGTTTGTCTACTAACGTATGAACGCTTCGTCCGCGCGACACCGATCGGTGCCTTGATCAATGGACGGCGACGCCCCCGTTAGATCGTAAACCGGAAGCATTGAGAGAACCGACAGGGGAGCACCTCACGGCAGAGTAGCTGTTCTCGCACGATTGGTGGCAGGCGGTGGATTCGGGAGTACGTAGGAATTGGTCGGTCGCAAATTCGGAAGACCAGCGGGCCTAATGATTGGCGCCTTCAACCTTCGGCAGAGATGCCATGTCGTGAAATACATGTCTGGGATCAACCGCGACGCCTGGAAAGAGGAGTCGACGCGAGGCACGAAGCAAAGCGTGGACAATGCGACCGCGTGCCTTAAGGAAGAAGAACATCTCCTCGAGTTCCCCGCCCAGCCGCATTTTGGCGTGATATGAGGTCTGTCCAAGATCGACAATTCCACAGTTGCGGCTGAATGCTAGTGCGACAATGCCGCTGAGCAGGTTGAAATAGGTGTCATACCGGTCGCGCAAAGAGTAATCGATTCCGGCGAGAAGAAAGTGCAATGTTTGTTCATGGGTAGTTAACAGGGCTGCTCCAATTATCTCGTCCTTGCGCCTCAGAGTGAGCAACTCCAGATCCACGGAGCACTTCTCAAACAGTAGCGAGAAGAACTGCTCATTGAGTATTTCCAGCTTCGTTTCTGTTCGCGAAATAGTCTGGGCATACAGAGCTGCGAATATCGGTGCTACTTGCCGTGACGGATGCTCCAGGTGGAGAAGAGTGGCAGCCGTGTTGGCCTTGCTCCCGTTTTCAAACTCCGGGCGGAGCTGTTTCCACTCGGCTTTACGCAAGCTTGCAGTTATCTGGCGCCGATAGCCGGCGCGCATACTCGAAAGATACGTCCCGAAGTCCGGCCACGTGATCGTCATGCACACTCGCGGCATGCTCTTCGCCAGAAAGAACCCACTTTTCGCGAACGGCTCGAACCGACTCAGGCTTTGTGCCGGAAACTCCTTGGCGCACAAAATGTTGATTCTCTCTGACTCGGCAATTTCGTCCATGCACTGTGCAACCTGCTCGACAATGGCTTCGTCCAGCCACTGATACTTGGAACAAATATTGTGCCTTCCAATTGAGATAGGTGTACCGCTGAACAGGATTCGTACTTTCAAGAACCCGGGCCGCAGCCGCCGCACCGGGAGGACAACCTTGTGCAGACCAGAATTGAGCAGATCGAGGGACACCGTGAAACTTGCGATGACCGCGGTACCCACAAGTTCGTCCTCCAGGTGGATGAGAAGATACCAATAGTCGGCCATCTCGACACGAGAGCATTCGAGGGCGGTGAGGAAGCGGTGGGTATTGGCAAGGCCATATGGTGCGCTGACAGAATCCCAAAGCGATTCCGCGATCTCGGTAATGGAGCGGTGAACGTGGACTTGCAAGCGGGGTCGTGATTCTTCGCCGCTCGCCGATGTGGGAATAGAATTCTGCGAATCCATTTTCAGATTGAATCCAGCGCGTGCTGTTGACTCTTGCGGCGCAGCACGCCGAAGGCGGTGAGAATCGAATCGACGCACGCTTGATCCATTGCCGCGGTGGCACAGAGGCGAAGTCGCGCGGTGCCGGTCTTCACCGCCGGACTGACGATTGCCGTTGCGAGGATGCCCTGGTCATAGAGAGTTCGTGCCGCTTCGTACGCCTGTTTGTCGCCACCGAGCAGGACGGGGATGATCGGCGATCGCGACAGCCCAAGGTTGAACCCGAGCCCGCGCAGCCCATCGCGAAGCTGCTCTGCATTACGATGCACCCGGGCCAAGCGTTCGGGCTCCCGGCGAAGTACGTTGAGCGATTCGAGGGCCGCTGCGGCTGAGGCCGGTGTTACGGCCGCGGAGAACATGAAAGGGGCAGAACCGTGCTGGAGGAAATAGATCAATTCGCGCCCCCCCGCGACAAACCCGCCGTTAGAGGGGAACGCCTTGCTGAGAGAGCCCATCCAAATGTCCACCGCGTAAGCCGGCACTCCCAGTTCTTCATCAATTCCCCTGCCGGTCGGCCCGAGCACACCCAGGGAATGAGCTTCATCTACCATCAGCCGCACGTCGTGACGATTCTTGACGGCAACAATATCGGCGAGGGGCGGGGAATCTCCGTCCATGGAGTAAAGTCCTTCGATCACAACCAAGACGTTTCGACTCTTGCGGCGACATAGAATTTCATCGAGCGCCGAAGGATCATTGTGAGCGAAGGTGCGGATAGGAATGTGACCAAGCCGACATGCATCGATAACACTGCGATGGATCCGTTCGTCGGCAACGACCAGATCGCCAGGTCCGAGCATCGAAGATATGACGGCCAGGTTCGCAACATAGCCCGAGCTGTACGTAATGCTCTCTTCGGTCTTCTTGAGGCTTGACAACTGCTCCTCAAGCTGCCGATGGAGTTCACAAGTACCGATTAGCAGACGAACACCGCCGGTTCCGGTGCCGTAGGTACGAATGGCTTCCTGCGCAGCTTGCTCGATCCCCGGGTGACCAATGAGGCCAAGGTAGTCGTATGACGAGGCGTTGATCAGTGTCCGCTTTCCAATCCGGACGTGCGGTCCGGATCTACCGACCATCGGCTGTTGATACGTATAGAGCCCGCGCGGAACGCCCCAGCGAAAGATTCTGAACCAAGTCTGAGCTGCAGGCAGATTGCCGACGATCGAGTCACTCTCGGACGGACCGGGTTCTGCGTGAAAGTATCCTTTGAAAGGGTCTGGCGGGTCTTGTGTTTCGAAGCGGCAATTTTGCGGTGAACTCTGAGGTTGGAGGACATGGGCATGTCCCATCTCTGGCGTGGAGACCTGCGCTTTCTGGATTTCATCCAGCTCGTGATGATGATGTGCCCGTCGTAGTTGCAGGTAGATCTTAACCGCGCCTACCCACAGTCGCAGGTATTTCCGTGACCACACGGGCGGACGTGTCCGCAGCGTCAGCCGAGCTGCGCGTCGAACATTCAAGACGGTCCTCGCGTAAGTGCGAATCATCGCGCGATAGTAATCACGCAACGGAACACGGGTAGGGACAACTGGATGTGTGAGGTCCCACAGCCCGTGAGCCGACCGCGGCACGGTGAGATTTTTCGCATAGCGCGGCCAGATCGGCGATCCCGGCATCGGTGTCTGCGGTGAGATATTGACATAATAAATACCGTTTGCTTGAATGAAGCGATTAAGACGATCCCAATCGCTGGGCTGATAGTCATTTCCCGTGATGAAAGAAGCGTAGATATCGACGTGATTACGCCGCAGGATCTCAACCGCTTGGCGATTCATCTCGGTCGTTGACTGTTTATTCATTTCCTTCAGCTCATGATCGGTTGCCGCCTCGAGGCCGACGATCACGGCTTTCAAACCCAGGTCGCTCCATTGCCGGATGATCTCTTCGTGGGCGACAATGAAATCCGCGCGTCCGTAGACGAGGAAATTCTTTCTGATTCCGCGACGTCGGAGAAGATCACCGGTGGCTGCCAGTCGGCTCGGGTCAAAAAGAAAGATATCATCAACGATGTAAATCTCTTTCTGGGGGATGCGCTCAATCTCATCGACGATCGACTCGGGGTCACGAGAAAACGGTCGACCTCCGGTGATTCGCCAGGTGACGCAGAAGTTGCACTGATACCAACACCCCCAGGTCGTTTTCACCAGCGCGACCGGCTGGTGGAACAAATAGTAGTAGCGATGCTGTAGGTGTCCGATCAGGTCACGGCGCGGAAACGGCAGGCAGCTTGGATTCGCCGGTAGATACTCGCGGGGCGCAGTCCGGCGGAGGGACTGGTCAGCCTGCGGGATCGCCACTCCCGGGATTGCATCGAATGGAATGCCCGCTTCGAGCGCAGACATGATTTCCGGCATAATCGAGGTCCCGTCGCCGAGGACTATGCAATTGATGGCGAGGTCGTTGAAGTCCTCGGGTGCCAGAGAAGCCTGGACACCGCCAACGATCGTGGCGCACTCCGGTTTCCACATCTTCACGGTATGACAGATCTTCTTCACCTCATTGACGCCGTTGATGTAACAACTTGTTCCGACCACGTCCGGATTGAATTCCTGGAGGCGGCGAGAGAGGTTGCGCTCCAAGATCATGTCAAAGATCTGGACGTGATGATCCGTGATGCCCGCGGCTACGTACTCGAGTTCAAGCGGCTCGCAGATCATAAGATGTTTGAGGCCGATAGTATGCCGAGGTATTGGCGGTCGGATCAAAAGCAGGCGCATAGAAGCTATTCCCTCTATAGTATCCCCGGAGAGATCCGACGCTTGATATGGAAATGGTACCGGATATTCGATATCCAAACGACGGCCCGCATATAGGGCCCGAGGCGCGCAGAGTTCGGCCAAACTCGGCGCAAAATCGCTGTCCAACTGAAGAGCCGCCGATAGAGTTGCCAGTAGCTGCTTTCAAGAACATCGGGATCCAATCCAGCAGGTTGGAACACCGCCTTGCCGCCGGTATAGTCGGCGAAGTTTGTGTTAGTGATGCGATTGCTCTGCTGCAGCCGGGCGAACAAGGGAGTTCCCGGCACCGGAGTCAGGATATGAACGCGTGGGACGGCAATTTTCGCTTCCATGATGAAGCGATAGGTGCGCTCGAAGGTAGCTTCGTCGTCACCGTCGAGTCCGAGAATCATTTCGGTCGACACTTCGATCCCGCATGCTCGTAGCGTCTTCACGGCCTGGTGATAGCGCGTTGGTTGATTCCAACTTTTTGCGATCATTTCCAAGCTGTCCAGGTTGAGTGACTCAATGCCGAATGAGAGCAATCGGCAGCCGCTGCGATGTGCCAGTTTCAGGAGCGGTATGTTCTCACTGATTTGCAGTGATGCCTGACTCATCCAGATAATCCTTTGGGGAATCAAAGCCTCAAACAACTCGGCGCAGTAGTCGAAATCAGCGGTAAGATTATCGTCGATGAAGGCAATATAACGCGAGCCAGATTCCCGCGCCGCGCGCACATCCCGCAGGACGTCGGGGACTGGTCGCTTGCGGTAGGTGTTGGAGAAAAATGAAGTTACGGAACAGAAGGAACAGGAGTAGGGACAGCCGCGAGTCGCTTGCACAGGTCGCCAGAACCCCAGTACTCTTCTGTTCATCAGGTCATAGCGTGGAACCGGGAGGTCAGCTATCGATGCCAACGACTCGGTCCTGTAGATGTGCCGCATTTTTCCGGCGATGGCATCGCGAACAACCTCGGGCCAAGTGGATTCTCCTTCGCCCTGGACGACAGCGTCGGCGTGAGTTAGCGACCAATCCGGCTCGCCAAGACTGGCGCCAATGCCGCCAATTACAGTCTTAACTCCCTTGGCGCGGAATTGGTCGCAGATTTGCCAGGCGCGGACGATTCCCGATCCCATACTCGTAACGCCGACAATGTCCCAGGGTTCGTCAAATGGGATGTCTTCAACTGTCTCATAGATCAACCGAACTTCGCACTCTCCCGGGGTGATCGCGGCAAGCATGGGCAGCGTCAAGCCCGGCAGGTGCAGTCGTTTCTCCTTAATCGGACGACCGGAGAAATCCAGCGCCGTCGGCGCGATGAGCAGTACCCGGCATTTATCCTGAATGGTCATCGATTGCCTTCCCAGCTAACCAATCGGCTGTTGGTAGATGCGGTAGCTCCGATAAGGTTGAAAGCCGAACGCGCTAATCAAACTGCGCATGCGGCTGTTGTTCTCCATGACAACGGAAAACTCAGCATGCCGATAAGGCCTGGTTACTATCCGCTCGCGTTCCTTCATAACGAGCGCAGCTTCGATTCCAATGGAGCGGTATTTTGGCAATACGCCGAAGGCAAGAACGCGCATATTCGAGATCCGCCTTCGTCTGGCAAGTAAGGCGAAGATTCCAAACGGGAACAGCCGGCCATTGAGCGCAGGGAGAATCTCGTTGAGATCAGGCAAGCCGAGAATGAATCCGGCCGGTTCGCCCCGGTAGTAAGCGATCCAAACCAACTCCAGGTCGGCAAAAGGCAGAAAAGACTCTGCCAGTGCCTGTGCCTCCTCGTCGTTCATTGGCACAAAGCCCCAGGTATCCACAAAAGACGCGTTGTAGAGTTCTCCGATGATGGTAATGTCATGCTGCGAATGTGTGCGACTGAATGCTCGCAACTCGATCGCAGGATTCTTCAGGATGCGCTTGAGCACCCGCTCGTATTTTCCGGGGAATTCATGCGTAGATTCCGCGCGATAACTGTAAGTATCCATCGCCTTGACGAAGCCGCAGGCCACAAGGAGGCGATGATAATACTCCGGACAATGGTTGGTCATAAACGTTGCTCGGCCCGAGTGGCCACCGAGCAGGAGTCCGGACTCCGAATTGGTGCTCGGATTCACCGGGCCGATCATACGCGTGCAACCACATTCTCGCAGGTACGATCGCGCGGCGGCGGTCAGCGACTGAGCAACCTCGCTCTGATCAACGCACTCAAAATATCCGAAGAAGCCCTGGGCTTCATTGCAGCGACGATTGTGAACGAGATTGTGAATCGCCACTACCCGACCCAACAGCCGATTGTCGGTGTCGTAGGCGCAGAACAGCTTCCGGTCGCTGTTTTTCCAGAAGGGATTGCTATCGGGGTCAAGTTCGCGACGAATCTGGCTCAGGAGCGGAGGAACCCAATCGCGATCGTTCCCGTAGATTTGCCATGGGAACTTAAGGAACCGGTCCAGCTCTTTTCTACTCGAAACTTCACCGACTGCAACAGCCATGAAGGCTAGTCCTTCGCTCTAGATCACACCGACGAGCCGAGCACGAGGAGTTGTTGGTGATTTTCAGACGTCATTCAGTTCACAGATGATGACTCTAACTTACGTTCGGCCCAGCGAAAGTAGCAAGGACAATCTTGTCCGTTATCGGGGTAATTTCCGGGTTTCAGCTCAATTGGCGCAGGACCTTATTGGCTCTGGATCGCGTGTCTTGGAAATAGGCGTCATGATCGCACGCGTCTTTAAGCTGAAGCAAGTTCTTTAAGAGAGTACGCGCCTGGCTAACATGCCCGCTTCCGGCGAGAATTTGTGCCTGGAGAAGCTGCAGCTCGCTGAAGCTGCAACTATCGGCATACGGCGATGCTTCCCATTTGACCCTGACTTCAAGAAGCAATTCCTCGGCCCGATCCCATTTTTCGAGCTCAATCAGGCAACGTATCGCGTGGAGCTGGCAATTTGTGTCGAACAGTCCTGCGGCCGCAAGCGTGTCGCTGAGCAACAGCGCGTCTTCATATCGTTTTTCGTGATAGTAAATGGGTAGCAATGCGCGGTACGCATTGGGCGACATCATGCCTTGTGCGTCAATCGCCCGGCGTAGCTCCGCTAATCCTTTCTCGCGTTTGTCACCAACAAAGGGAAGCCAGGTAATGGACTTCGATTTCGCGGACTTCCAGTAGTGATAAGCGCCGATTCCCATTAGCGCGTCGGTAAGTGAACTGTCATTGCGATATGCCTCTTCCAGATTGACGCAACTGTGATGGCCGTCTCTAAACGCACCCCACCAACCCCCGTGCATCGAACGATAGAGCGCGCGACAACCATAGGCTGATCCAAGCAGGAAGTACGACTCCGCGGGAGCGCCAACTGTGTCGACTCGCACCTTGGCCAATTCAATCGCCCGGTCCAGATTCCAGGTGACCGAGTCAAGATAGCGGTCGGTTCGAAACTGAGTGGAGATTGAGTAATAGACCATGCCCAGGAGAAAGTATCCCAGAGGGTTGCGACTCTCTTCAGAGACGATCCGGTAGCCGCTGTCGGCAGCAGCGGCAAGTTCACTCTGCCAGATCAGCTTCAGCACGGAGCCTGCTCTCGTTCCTCGGACAGAGGTCTCAGGGGTTGAGTAGCATGAATCCCACCAGAAAACTGTTGCCCAAAAGAATACAGCAGTCTGAATCAGTCGCTTCACAGGTACCCTTCGGCTTTATGAAGTCATCGTCGTTTTGCTTCGGTTGCAATGTAGCATAGTTCAGAAAGGGTTGATTGTCCACCATTAAGTCCGTTGTCCGAGACCCCATCGAGGCTTTCCAAGTGAGTAACTCACGTGGGCTGTCGCAGTAATTGTGTTTCGATCGAAGAGGCTGCCGAAAAAGTGCATGGTACATCGTGAGGGAAGAGCGGAACTTGCATATCTCTGAGCACGTGGAGGAAGGACAACTAAGAAAACCGGACATCAGAAGTCCGATTGCCGTAGTTCGTTTCATCCCTTAGTCCTGAGCCATCCAACTTCAGAAAGTCTGGACGACATTCAAATCGGCTGCCATTCGGATCATTTCAGCAGAAGCTCAGGCAGTCCTCCCCACTGAAGAAAGATCCAACCAAGCCGATATTAATCAATTGACGCATTAAGGATGGAATGACCCACCAGTGCTGACTCTAGCACTGACACGACGTTCCCTGCCGAGGGGCCGTGCTGCCAGTACCAACTCGCCAATCATCATCTGAGTCTGCGGTCGTCCACGCACTATTGAAGTGGAGCTCGAAGTGTAGATGGCAAATCACGGCACTTTCCACCGTTTTCAAACAGTTGCCGATCCGGAGGGGTGCTGCCGGCTGCTTGTTCTTCGCCACCGTGCGCGGGGCGCTTCCGAATCGAAGCCAGGTCCCGGATTTACCCGCCGAGTTCGAGTGCGGCAAATCAGAAATCTATTGCTTGTTATCCTGTGCGCAGTGTTCATCGCACTTGCTGCAGCCGACACGCAGGCCGCCAACATCGCCTCGGCACAAAGCGGCAACTGGGACGCAGGGACCACGTGGATTGGAGGTGTCCCCCCCATTGCCGGCGACAACGTGACGATTGCCAGCTCCCATACCATTATCGTGGCTGTCGATGTCGCTGCCGCCACCATCACCATCGCCGAGAACGCGAGCGGAACCAACGGCATCTTTGTAAATGCCGGGGCACGGCTGGTGACTAGCGGCTCCATCACCATGACTGCGCCAACTTCTGGTACCTCTACGATCGGCGTTGGCGCTGGCACACTCAACGCTGCGAGTATCACCATTCCCGGCAGCGCCACCGCCGGACGCAACTGCGTTGTCAGCGTCAGCACCGGCATCATTACCGTCACTGGGTCCATCGCCTTCACGGGGACAGCAGCTCAAGCACAATTCATCTCTACCGACGCCGGCACAGTCAACATCGCCGGCAACTTTGAAAACGGCGGCACACTCGTTACCGGCGGAACCGGTACAATTAACTTCAACGGCAGCGCAGCGCAGACCCTGGGTGCGTATACAACCTATAATAACGTCGCCATCAATAATACTTCCGGCGGCGTGACCCTCACCGGCACGACTACGATAGGTGGTGATCTAGCCGTTATGACCGGCAACTTTTCAGTTGGCCCTTATGCGCTCACAGTTTCCGGCTCCACCAGCGTGAACGGCACGCTCTCGATCACCTCTGCAACCGGTGCCAAGACGTTCACAAACAACGTCATCATCAGTAGTGGCGGCCTCTGGAACAATGCCTCCGGCAACGCGGCAGTAAGTATTGCGGGCAATCTTCAGAACGACGGCAACTTCATTGCAGGCACAGGCGTGTATACCTTTGCCGGCGCCGCGAAGGCTATCGGCGGTGTCAATGCCGTTACGATTCCCAATCTCACTGTAACTGGAACGGTTGCCAACAATGGTTCACTGAATGTAAGCACTGCACTTGCTGGGAGCGGCACCCTCACCAATAGTGCCTATGCGATGCTCAACATCGGTGGGACTTCGGGTATCACCACACTCACGGCCAGTGCCGGCCCGAACACGGTCAACTACAGCGGGGCGGCGCAGACGGTGAAGCCCACCACCTATCACCATCTGACCCTGAGTGGAAGCGGCGCCAAAACTATCACCAATGTGAGCACCATCAACGGTAACCTCACGCTGGCGGGAACGTGTTCCGCCACAACAGCAATTGCCACTACGATAGGCGGAAGCCTGTCCGTTGGTGCAAATGCGTCTCTTACAGCAG
>JADYYF010000042.1 GCA_020853795.1 Candidatus Zixiibacteriota bacterium | reverse complement strand
TGAGTAAAGCCGGTTATGTCGTGGAAACCGCCGGTGACGCGCGCGAAGCGTTGCAGCTATACGATCGGAGCCATTTCGACCTGGTCATCAGCGATATCAAGCTGCCGGAAATGAGCGGCATCGAGCTTCTGCAGCAGATACGCGCCGACGATCCGAATGCCATGGTGATCATGATGACGGCCTACGCCTCGCTGGATACCGCCGTGGCTGCGATCAACATGGGTGCCTACGACTACCTGCTCAAGCCGATTGAATTCACGCAGTTGAAATTGGCGGCCAAGCGGGCGCTGGAGAAGCGGGAGCTGGAGCTCGCGCGGCAGAAGCTGCTGGCGGAGTTGCAGGTCAAAAACGATTTGCTCAATCGCCGCATTGCCGAGGTCGACGCTCTTTACCAGGCCGGCGTCGTGTTGTCGCAGTCGCAGGAGCTGCAGCCGCTGTTGACCCGCATTATCAGGCTGGCGCTGGACGTCATCGGCGCCAACGTCGGCTCGGTGATGTTGATGGACGAAACCCGAAACGAGTTGACGATTTCCGCCAGCGTCGGGCTGTCCGAATCAGTTCGTCGCGAGACGCGCGTGCGCGTCGGCGACTCCATCGCCGGCTACGTGGCCCAGAACGGCCAAGCGCTGCTCGTGCCGGATATTCAGGCCGATCCGCGCTTTGCCAAGTACCACAAGGGCAATTATGAGACCAATTCGCTCATCTCGGTGCCGCTGAAAATCAAGGACCGCATTATCGGTGTGCTGAATCTGTCTGATCCGCAACATGGCACGGTCTTTGAGGACAACGACCTGCGCCTGCTGGAGACGTTTGCCTCCCAGGCCGCGATCGCCATCGATGACGCTGAAAACTTCGAGGCGCTCAACAAGAAGCTGAATGAATTCGCCGTCCTCTACAACCTGGCAACCGAGATTACCACGGTCGACAATTCGCAGGACATGACCGACTTGATCTACAAGTCGCTCAAGCAGATCATCGAGGTTGATTTCACGGTCTGGCTGGCCTGGAACGAGCGCTCAGAAACTCTCGTCATCAACTATTGGGAGGGATTCGGCAAGAAGGAAGCCAACCTCCTGCGCGGCCGGGAAGTTCAGCTGAAAGAGAAGACGGTGTACTCGGCGGCAGCACGCACGACGGCCGTCAAGAACCTGATCTGCGAACTGCCGTTCTTCCGCGAGAATCTCAGGTCTTTCACAGCGGTGCCCATCATCACCAAGGGCGCTTTGCACGGGCTATTCTGTCTCGGCTCACGGCGGGAGAAGGCGTTTGCCGAAAACGACGAGTATATCGCCTCGATCGTGGCCTCGCAGGCGACTTCGATCTACGAGCAGCAGCGCGCCGTGCTCAACGCCACGCGCCTGTTGACGATGGGCAAGATGATGTCGGAGATTTCGCACGATCTGAAGAAGCCGTTGACCAATATTCGCGGCTCGCTGCAGGTAATGCGCGATCGCTGGCCGGAGATCGCGCAGAGCGACGATTTCTTCCAGACCGCAGAACAGGAGTTGTTGCGGCTCAATGAACTCGTGAAGGAGTTGGTCGATTTCTCGAATCCCAAGAAGTACCAGTTGGAGCAGAAGAAGCTCGATGATCTGATCAAACGCGTCATTCGGCTGGTGGAGAATGATCTGCGAAAGCACAGTGTGTCCTTCGCGCAGACGCTGGAGGAAGACTTGCCGGGCGTGCTCGTCAATGAGAACGAGATTGTCGAGCTGTTGCTTAATCTGATCATCAACGCCGTCGATGCCATGCCCAACGGCGGCAAACTTGCGATTCAGGCTAACCGCGAAACGCAAGGCGAAACCGGCCGCGCGCTCGTAGCACTCCGCATCACGGATACCGGCGTCGGCATCGCACCGGAACACTTGGACCGCATTTTCGATCGTTATTTCACCACCAAAGATACCGGCACCGGCCTCGGCCTGTCGATCTGTGAGCGCATCGTCATGGCGCACAACGGTGAGTTGAAAGTGGAGAGCAAACCCGGCGCCGGCACGACCTTCATCGTGCGCCTGCCTTCGGCGTAGTTGCCACGCCCGAAAATCTTTGCGCAATCCCGACGAATCGCCTAAGATGCCAGCGGGGCACCGGGCTTTACTAGAAGGCGTGGGTTGATAATGCAAGCGTCGCTGTTGACGGACATCCTGATCATTCTTGCCGCTTCGGTCGTCGTATTATTCATTTGCCATCGGCTCAAGATTCCTGTGGTCGTCGGGCTGCTGATTACCGGCATGATCACTGGTCCGCACGGCTTCAAGCTGATCGGTGCGACCGCCGAAGTGTCCCGCGTCGCCGATATCGGCGTGATCCTGCTGCTGTTTACGATCGGCATCGAGATGTCGCTGCGGCGCCTCCTGCGCATCAAGCGCACGGTCTTCATCGGCGGGCCGTTGCAGATCCTCGTGACCGGTGTGGTCGTGGCAATTATTGCGGCCTGGGTCGGGAATCCGTGGCCGGTCGCAATCTACATCGGTATGATCGCCTCCCACACCTCTACCGCGATTACCGTCCGTAGCTACCAGGAACTGGGCCAGAGCGACAGTCCGCACGCTCATGCCGTCGTCTCGATCTCAATCTTTCAGGACATCTCCTCGGTGCCGATGCTCCTTTCAATTCCGCTGCTGATGGGTACGGCCGGAATGCGGGGCGGTGGGGGGATGGAGCTGATTCTCTCTGGGCTGGGACTGGTCGTCTTCGTCTTCGTGGCATCGCGCTGGATCGTCCCGTATGTGTTTGAAGCGGTAGCGGCAACCCGTAATCGCGAACTGTTCCTGTTGGTGGTGGTGCTGATTTGTCTTGGCGTCGGCTGGCTGTCCTCGGCCATCGGTCTCTCACTGGCACTGGGAGCATTTCTTGCCGGCCTGATTGTCTCGGAATCGGACTACAACTACCATGCACTGGGCAATATCACACCATTTCGCGATCTCTTCCTGAGCTTGTTCTTTGTGTCCGTCGGTATGTTAGTGGATTTTCGCATCGTGTTCGAGCAGCCCCTGACGATTCTTCTGTTGGCGCTCGGCGTGATGGCTCTCAAAGCCCTGGTAGTGATCCCGACCGGGTTGCTGCTCGGTTACCCGATGCGCACAGCTGTCTTGACCGGCATCGGCCTGAGCAATGTCGGTGAATTCGGCTTCGTACTGCTCAGTGCCGGTTTCGCGGCCGGCCTTCTGCCGGAAGATATCTATCAACTGCTGCTGGCAGTGGCCGCGGTCAGCATGGCGATTGCCCCGTTCCTAATTCGCCTGGCGCCATACTTGGCAGAGAAAGCGGCGCGCCTGCCGGTACCGAAGTCGCTGGGGAAGCGGCACCCCGAACAGCAGCGTGAGGGGGAGGACTTGACGCAGCACCTGATCATCGTCGGCTTCGGCGTCAACGGCGCCAATCTGGCGCGGGCTTCGCAGGCGGTGTCGATTCTGTATGTCATTCTTGAAATGAATCCGGAGACCGTCAAACAGGCGCGGGCGGCGGGCGAACGGATCTACTTCGGCGATGCCACTCAGGCCGACGTCTGGCGCCTGCTCAACGTTGCGGAGGCGCGCATCGTCGTCATCGCCATCTCCGATCCTGATGCCACCCGCCGGGCGGTGGCGATGGTGCGCAGCCTCAACAAGAACGTGCAAGTCATCACGCGGACCCGATACCTCAGTGAGATTGAGCACCTTTACGACCTGGGCGCCAACGAGGTCATTCCCGAGGAATTCGAGACTTCGGTTGAGATCTTTACTCGCGTTCTGAGGTACTATCTGATTCCTGAAGCCGAGATCAACCAGATCGTTCACGAGGTGCGGTCCGATAATTACCAGATCTTCCGGGCGCCGCAATCCGAGTCAGCGGTCCGCCGCATCGAAAGCGACCTCGCCAATGTCCACCTGACGACCGTCAAAATTGGACTGGAGGCTCAGGTCGTCGGAAGGAGCCTCGCCGACTTGCGCCTGCGATCTGATTATGCTGTGACCATACTCATGGTCAAGCGAGGGGAGCAAAGCCATGTGAACCCGGACCCGCAACTGCGATTTGAGGCCGGTGATGTGGTGGTGCTGGTGGGAGAGGATCGGAATCTGGCTGAAGTCGAGCCGCTGTTTCACTGATGCGAGTCGGTTGCAGGGGGGCCGTTCAAGTAGAAACACCTTGCACTCAAGGCTCAAGAGTTGAATAATCGGATTGCAAGCCCTTGCAGGAATTTGGCAGGGGATTGCTAAACTAACCGTGCGCTTCTGCCGATCAGCGTAGTACAGGGAGAGTACATGGCAGACGAAAAGGCAAAGCTTCTCATCATCGACGATGACCCCAAGGTCTCGTGGATTCTGCGCGAAAGTCTCGAGTCGCACTACGACATAATCACGGCCTCCGACGGCATCGAAGGCATCCAGGTGGCCTCCAAAGAGAAACCGCTCCTGATCCTGCTTGACATCAAGATGCCGGGGATGAACGGAATCGAGGTCCTCAAGAAGCTCAAGAAGTCGGACCTGCAGGCCGATGTGATCATGCTTTCCGGTCAAGGCGAGACCGACACAGTCGTCGAGGCGGTTCAACTTGGAGCGTTCTATTTCATCAATAAGCCATTCGACGTGCGTGAGGTCGATTTGCAGCTTCAACGGGCGCTCGAGCGCCGTGGGTTGATGAAGAAGATCGACGATATGGAGCGCACACTCGTCGAGAAGAGCGCCTGGGAGGGTTTCATCGGTGACTCTCCGCGCATGATCGAAATCAAGAACTTGATCGAGCAAGTGGCCGATAGCGAGCTTTCGGTCTTGATTCGCGGGGAATCCGGGACCGGCAAGGAAATCGTTGCGCGCATGCTCCACCAGCTTTCGGCGCGCCGGTCGCACCCTTTCATCAAGGTAAACTGCGCTGCCATTCCGCGGGAACTGCTGGAAGCCGAGTTGTTCGGCTATGAGAAGGGGGCTTTTACCGGAGCGCACAAGAACAAGCCGGGCCGCTTCGAGACGGCCAATCGCGGAACGATTTTCCTCGACGAAATCGGCGATATGTCGTTTGAATTGCAGTCCAAGCTCCTCCAAGTACTCGAACAACAGGAATTTGTCCGCGTCGGCGGCATCAACAGCATCAAGGTTGATGTCCGCATCATCTGCGCGACCAACCGCGACCTGGAGCAGGCGATCTACGAGCGCCAGTTCCGCGACGACCTTTTTTATCGCCTGAATGAAATCACCATCCAACTGCCCCCGCTCCGCGAGCGGCGGGAGGACATCACCTTGCTCGTGAATCATTTCCTGCGAAAGTACGGCGAATTCTACCGGCGTGAACAAGTACACGTCAGCTCGGAGTGCATGCAAGCTCTTGCCAACTACAGTTGGCCGGGCAATGTACGCCAGCTTGAAAATCTGCTCAAGCAACTGGTTGTTCGGCAGGATGAGGCCGTCGTCTTTGAGACAATTCGCAACAGCCCGGAAACCCCGTTGCCGGAGCGCACCGCGCGTCATGCTATCCCGGCCCCAACAGTTGTCACCCAAGGATCGGGATCGCAGACGGCCGTGGCGGATGACAAAAACTACTCGCTCAAGGATCGACTCTCCCGAACAATTGAGAGCGAGGAGAAACGCCTGATCGCCGAGGTTTTGCGTCGAACCAACTGGAATCGGCGCAAAGCTGCCCAGATGCTCGAAATCTCTTATCGCTCATTGCTTTACAAGATCAAGGAATACCGGTTAAACGAGGTCGAGTAAGCGACGTCTGTAGCGGTGTGCACCAAATATGAACAGGCGTGCATAGAGTTTGGATCTGGCTTACGTCTAACGTCAGTTCGATGAATTTGAACATTTGCGGTGTTGTTTTGTAACTTGTTGTGGTGTATGAAACATACATCAATGATCTGCAGTGGAACCTCAAGGTGAAACGGCATCGGAAGAGATAAGCCGGACGCGGCACTGGAATTGCTCTGAAGAGGAGTTGTGCGAGATTTGACGAGAAGTCGCGGCTCAAGCGAGAATCCTCAGCCGAAATTCAAGGTCACAAAGAAGATGAACGCCACGGTCAATCACAGTTTCGGGATGCGGGCCCGCCAGGAGATGAGCCGCGCTGAGCGCTACTGCTTGTTTCTGTCCCTGATGCTAATTGACATGAACGAATTGAGCCGTGCCTTGGCAGCACGGACTCCGGGAAATGAGGTCCCTGAAGAAGAATTACGTCAGCACATTGAGGATGGCGTTCGCAGCGCGTTGCGGGCCTCTGACGTGGTTGCCAGCTACGATCAGAGCCGAATCGGTGTGCTGCTTATGGAGACATCCCGCAGCGGGCTGGAGATAGTTAAGCAGCGAATTAGTGCTTTCTTGATAGATTACCTGCGCGGAACGCTTCAATTGCCGTTTGAACCGGCGGTTACGATCCGCGATGCCTCATTTCCGGAAGAATCTGAGCAGTTCATTGAATTGACCCAGTTGGTCAACCGCGTTCAACCGTACTTGGCCACCGGCGAATAGCCGGCCCACTCCCCCTTCAAGCTACTGTCGACCGCTCGATCATCAATCGCGCAATACCTTCGAGTTCTCCGAGCGGCACCGGTTTGCTGACAAAAACCTCGCCGCCGACTCGCGCCGCCTGCATCTCGTCTTCGGACCGTTGTTTGGCGCTCACGAATACAACCGGGATGTGGCGAGTACCGTGCCGGGTCTTCAGCCGGCTGCAGAACTCGTAGCCGTTCATGTCCGGCATCATGATATCCAGCAGCACCAGGTCCGGGCGAAAATCGTCGATTGCCAGCAGCGCCGCTTGGGCGCTGGTGAATCCCCGGGCCGTGAAGCCGCGAGCCTGGAAGTACTCGACGAATGTCTCCGTAATGGCGGACTCGTCATCGACAATCATGATCCGGGTAAATTTCGAATTCATAGCTTGCCCTCCGTACAGCTCCTTTGCGTCTATTGGCCCGGCCGCACTGCTGAAGATCCGGTAAAGAAGGCGCCGGGGATGGCCACAGCCACTTCGAAGAACCCGGCCGAATCATTGACGTCGAGTCGCAGCGACGCTGACCTTTTGGCCGTCCAAAGTCTTGTACCTTCAGTGGTGGATTGCAGGATTTGGCGGACGTTCCAGTGAAACATATAGAGATCGAAAAAGTTTGCGATGCGTTTCGACAGGCAGGTAAGACCGTCGTGGTGCGTGATTACCGGGGCGTCGGTCAGGTCGGACTCCATCTCGACGGCTCGCGAATCAGGATTGCGAGGGCTACTGCAGGCAAGAATGCGCTCCGGCAGCGAGATCGTCAGGATCATGCTCGAAAGCGTGTTCGGTATTGGCAGTGCCGAGCAACGGGAAAGTCTCATGATCAATGGCGTTTCTCGCACTGACGAATAGTAACCAATCTGCCGAAACACCGTATCTGCGACGTCGGCGAGATCGATCGGTGATCGGATGAAGTAGCGGGCCGGCCGTAGGCCTCCGTATTTTTCCAGAATGAGTGCGGCGTTAACCCTCAATGGTGTCCTCGCTGGCCGTTGGCATTGCTGGTGATGATCTGCCGGCAGGCATTGTACTGCTGCCGGCGAACTTCAGTAGAATTATCGACCTTCAGGGCAAATGCTTGATCGGGCTACGCGGAGCGCTTGCGGAATCGCAGGACGGCGATCGCCAGTACGCCAACGCCCAGGGCTGCCAATGGGATGATCTGGTCCAGCAACGTCTGAAACGATGTCCCCTTGAGAAATAGCGAGCGAATGATCACGACAAAATAGCGCAAAGGATTCAAATAAGTGAGATACTGGATTGATTGTGGCATGTTTTCGATGGGAAACGCAAATCCGGACAGCAAGATTGCCGGCATCATGACAAAGAACGCTGACATCATTGCCTGTTGCTGGGTGATCGAGATTGTAGAAATCAGTAGCCCAATCGCCAAAGTAGAGAGCATGAACAACAGTGAAGTCACGAACAGCAGGGTGAGGCTTCCCCGCAGCGGGACATTGAAGTAGTAGACAGCGACAGTGCACACGATAGCGATATCAACCATGCCGATAAAGGTGTAAGGCAATGCCTTGCCGACGATCAATTCACCGGACTTGATCGGCGTTACGATCAGTTGCTCCATGGTCCCGAACTCCTTCTCGCGGACGATGGCCATCGAGGTCAGCATCAGAGTGATCACCACGAGAATTTGCACCACCATGGCGGGAACGTTGAAGTTGCGGCTTTCCAGGTCGGGGTTATACCAGATCCGCACCTGGTTGCTGACCGTACCCGCAGGACGGGTCACGTTTGACGGCAAAGCGGCGAGCTGCTCGTTCTGCAATTCCTCATTCAGCCGCATGATCGTCCCGGCGAGGTAGTTTGCGGTAATGGCGGCGCTGTTGGAGTTCGACGCGTCGAAGGCCGCACCGAGACTGACGCTGCGGCCGGAGGCGATTTGCTCACCAAGTCTTGTCGGAATGGCGAGCACACACCAGATCTCGCCCGATTGCATCAGGCCGTCAATTTCCGACTCATTGTCAAGGTAGTGTGTCACCTCAAAATATCCGGACGCTTCAACCATCCGGACCAAGCGGCGGCTCAGGGACGAGTGGTCGTGATCGAGAATTGCGATCGGGATGTTCTTAACATCATAGGTCGCCGCATACCCGAAAATGATCAACTGCGCGACCGGGGCCACGAAGATAATCGCCAAGATCTTCCGGTCGCGAAACAGCTCCTGGAATTCCTTGACCAGGACGGTAAACAGTCGCCGCCAACTCATGCGACCCTCTTCTTGAATTTGCGACCGGCAACGACCGAGAAGAACAGCGCGAAGACCGCCAGGGCCAGCAGTTGCGGCCATAGCACGTTCAGGTCGCTGCCCTTGAGGAAGAGCCCGCGTAACGCTTCGATGAAGTACCGGCCGGGAACGATGAAGCTCACAACTTGAATCGCGAGCGGCATTGAACTGATTGGAAACAGCAATCCCGAGAGTAGGAATCCTGGCAGAAACGAGGTCAGCATCGATAGTTGATATGCCAGCTGCTGGGAGCCGGCCACGACGCTGATCAAGTAGCCGTTGGCCAGAACGGCCAACAAGAATAGGGTCGAAAACAGGGTCAAGAGCCACAGGCTGCCGTTGAACGGAACCTCAAAGATGACAACGCCGACATAGGCCGCCAGGAACAGATCGACCATGCCAATCACGTAGTAGGGCGCGAGCTTGCCGATAGCCATCTCCAGTGGTTTGACCGGCGTCGAAATCAGCAATTCCATCGTTCCGCGCTCCCACTCGCGGGCGATCGTCAACGATGTCAACAGCGAACCGAGAATCGTCATGATCAGGGCAATCAGACCGGGAACGAGGAAATTCTGCGAGTCGAGATCGGGATTATACCAGAAGCGCGGCTGCAGATTGACCTGCGCCAGTTTAGCGGATTCTCCCAGTTGCAGCCGCAGACGGTCCAGGTTGAACTCATTAACAATTAGCGTGGTGTAGGCCAGGATCGACTGGCTGGTGTTGGCATCCGAACCGTCGGCCAGCGTCTGAATCGCGGCGCTGCCACTCGCGAGGCGATCGGCAAAGTCGACAGGGATGATGATGCCGACCTTGGCTCGATTCCGGTCAATCAGCTCGGTGATCCGGTTCTCCGCTGATGCTCGCTCAATCTCCTCAAAGTACCCGGAGTTGGTGAACTTGCGGATCAGTTCGCGCGAATGGGTGGAATTCGAGTAGTCGAGCACGACAGTCGGGATACTGCGAATATCCAGCGTGATGGCAAAGCCAAACAGGAAGATCAGCGCCAGCGGCAGCAGGAACGCCAAAATAAGCGAGCGCTTGTCGCGTAGGATTTGAATCGTCTCTTTGCGCGCGAGCGCCCAGATGCGAATCAGACTCACTGTGCGCCCTCCTTGATCAGCGCGATAAACAAGTCTTCCAGGGTTGCGCCGGAGCGCACCATCGCAGCGGCGCCGGCATCGATTTCGCGTATCCGGGCAGCAAGACTCTCGACATCGGCAGTGGGAGCCAACGTTACATGCAGCTCGGAACCGAAGAGCGCAACGTCATCCACTCCGAACAACTGGCGCAAGCGGTCGGCCGATTCCCACGGCGATGTCGAGTGAAAGCTGTAGATCGTTCCGCTGAATCGCTCCTGTTTGAGTTCTTGCGGTCGTCCGATGGCGGCCAGCCGGCCGTTGAAAATCATGGCAATCCGATGACATTCTTCCGCCTCATCCAGATAGTGTGTTGTCACGAAGATCGTGACCCCGCGCGCTGCGAGGGCATTGATTTGCTCCCAGAAATAACGGCGCGACATCGGATCAACTCCGGCCGTGGGTTCGTCGAGGAAGATGATTTCGGGTTCATGCTGAATCGCGCAGAACAGCGCCAGTAGTTGGCGCGTTCCAGCCGGCAATTCCACCACCAGGCGATCGCGCACTCCACCCAGCGTCGTTTCGCTCCAGAAACGCTGCTTGGTCTGCTCGTGTCGGTCGCGGTCCATCAGGTAGACGCCGGCATAGAAATTCAGATTTTCTTCAACGGTCAACGTCTGATACAGCGAGAATTTCTGCGACATGTAACCGATGCGCGATTTGATGCGTTCCGATTCGCGCATAATGTCGAAGCCGGCGACGGTGCCGAAACCGCCGGAGGGCTTGAGCAGCCCGCACAGCATCCGGATTGTCGTCGACTTGCCGGCGCCGTTGGGACCGAGAAAACCGAAGATTTCGCCGCGCTTGACCTGAAAAGAAATGTCATTCACGGCGACAAACTTGCCGAAGGTGCGGCGCAAATTGGTGACGTCGACCGCCCAATCACTCATGCGGCCTCCGGGCCAGGCCGATGTAGATGTCCTCGAAAGACGGCGTAATGCGACGCAAGTGCTCGACCGACCCGCCGGCAGTTTTGACGGCGGCTGCGATCCGCTCGGGCGAAAATCCCGGGGCGGCCGCCAGATGCAAACTGCGTCCGAACAGCACCACCGACTCGAACTCGGGCCGCAGGACCAGCGCCGCTTTCAACTCGCGGGCATTGTCCGATGCCAATTCATAGACCTCCCGGGGAAAGTCGCGACGAACCTCTGTAGGAATGCCCGCACTGATGATCGTCCCGTCGTGCAACAGCACGAAGCGGCCGGCCCGCTCGGCCTCATCCATGTATGAGGAACTGATGACGACGGTCGTGCCTTCGCGGTTCAGATCGTAGAGCAGCCGCCAGAACTCACGACGCGAAACCGGATCGACGCCGTTTGTTGGTTCGTCCAGAAGCAGGATCGGCGGGTTATGCACGAGAGCGCAAGCCAGCCCCAGTTTCTGCTTCATCCCGCCGGAGAGATTCCTTGCCAGGCGCTCGGTGAACCGATCCATGCGCGAGAATTCGAGCAGGCGCTTGATGCGAGCGCGCCGCTCCGCGCCGCGTACCAAAAACAAATCAGCGAAGAAGTCGACGTTCTCTTGAACCGTGAGGTCTTCGTAGAGCCCGAAGCGCTGCGGCATGTAGCCGATGGTCGGACGGTGTTTGTGCCTTTGCGCCGTGAGCGATTCCCCCAGCAGCGTGATCTCCCCGGCATCGAATGCCAGGATGCCTGCCAGGATGCGCAGCAGCGTCGTCTTGCCGGCGCCGTCGGGGCCGACGATCGCGACGATCTCGCCGGCGGGGAGTTCGAGGTTGATATCCTTGAGGGCGCGCGTTTGTGCGTAGTCTTTGCGCAGGTTGCGCACCGCGATTGCGGCGGTGGTCATGACTTCTTCAGATAGACGTCGACCGGCAATCCCGGTTTGAAGCGGCCGTCGCGGTTGTCCACTTTGACCCGCACCGCGAACACCAGCTTGATGCGCTCCTTGCGGGTTTGCACGTTCTTGGGCGTAAATTCGGCTCGCTGTGAGATAAACGAGACGGTTCCAGTGACCGGCTGTTCCGGTTGCGAATCCAGGTGAACTTTGGCGCTGTCGCCGAGATGAACATTAGGAATCTCGGTTTCGTTAACGTAGATCTCAACCCAGGTGTCGCTGAGATCGACGATTTCGAAGAGCGTCGCGCCGGCAGCCGCGAGTTCCCCGACTTCAATCGGCGCCGACTGGACGAACCCGGTTACGGTTGCGAGCACCGTGGTATACCCGATCTGTACATTCAACGACTGTTCTTGGGCGTCGATGGATTGCAGCCTGGCTTCGAGCGCTGCGATGCGGCGCGTGCCGGCCTCAACGGCGGTCTGGAGGTCATCGTAGTTGCGCTTGGGAATCGAACCGGCATCGTAAGCCTGGCGCAGACGGTCAAGATTGCGGCGCGAGTTCGCCCAATCGATGCGGGCGGCAGCCAATTCATCCTGCGTGGCACTTCTCGTGGCATTCAACTCCTCGCGCCGGGCATCAAGCAACTCGCGCTCGATGATGACAAGCGTATCTCCCGGTTGGATGAAATCACCCTTGTCAACGCGCCTTTCGAGGACCTTGCCGGCGATCTGCGCGGCAATCGTGACGGTGTTGGCTTCGACGGTTCCGGAAGAGTAAATCAGGTCCGGCGACAGCAGGCTGGACTGCTGGCGGTTATAGATGAGATAGACGAGAACGAGTGAAAGGACGATCAAGATGGGAATAATAATCAGCCGTCGCATCAACACCTCCAAGGCGGCGATTCACGCTTCGGCAAAGATACTAAATGACCGGTGACGAGCTATTAAAAATGCTGCGCCGATACTCTATGGGTTCAGAATATTTTGCCCGGATTGAGTAAGCCGGTGGGATCGAAGGCGCGCTTGACTCGACGAAAAAGCTCCAACGTTGGGTCAGCCACTTCAAGCGGCAGATAATCTTTCTTGGTCGTGCCGATGCCATGCTCGCCGGAAATCGTGCCGTCGAGTGCGATCGTTAGCTTGAACAGCTCGACGACCGCTTCATGGATGCGCGCGCGCGTGGCAGGCAGGTCGTCGCCGGCCAGAAAATTGACGTGGAGATTGCCGTCGCCGGCGTGCCCGAAGGAATTCACCCGCAACGAGTGGCGGCGTGCGAAGTCGGGCAGGGCAGTGACAACCGTTGGCAGCCGAGAGGGTGGCACCACGATATCCTCGGAAACGCGCAACGTCGCTGCCGCCGTGATGGCCTTGGAGATCGAGCGCCGCAGGGTCCAAAGATGATCACGGCGCGCCGGATCGGCAGTCTCCTCAAATTGGGTCGGCCGAAGGCGCCGCATGATTTCAATGACGACAGCAGCATCGCGTTCCACTTCGGTCGCATTGCCGTCAACTTCTACTAAAAGCGCAGCGGCGACAGGGCTCGTTGCGGGCCACTGCAGGTATTCGTGGGTACACTTGATCGCATCACCGTCCATGAACTCCAGCACGGCGGGAACGACTCCGGCAGCCATGATGGCGGCAACGACCTCGGCGGCGGCGGTCGGGCTTTCGTAGGCCGCGAAAAACGTGCGACGAGTTTGCGGTGGTTCAATTAGTTGCAGGGCAATGCGAGTGATGAATGCCAGTGTCCCTTCGGAGCCGAGTAACAGGGAGCCGAGATCGTAAGTCTGCTGCGGAAGGAAGCACCCGGTTTGGACCAGTTCGCCGTCAGCGGAGTAGCCTTCGAGTCCGAGTACATAATCCTTGGTCAGGCCATACTTCTTGCAGCGCAGACCGCCGGCACATTCAGCGATGTTGCCGCCGAGGCTGCATTCCTTGACGCTGGCCGGATCAGGGGGGTAGAACAATCCCTTGCCCGCGGCTGCATCCGCGAGAGTCTGTGTAATCACCCCGGGCTCGACGATGGCCAGTTTCCGCCCGGTGTCAAGATCAAGAATCCGATTGAGATTCGCCAGCGAGACGACGATGCCGCCGTATTCAGCGACGGCACCCCCCGTATAGCCGGTGCCGGCGCCGCGAGCAATTACCGGAATGCCGTATCGGGTCGCGATCCGCAGGACGGCTGGAATCTGTGCGGCCTCGTTGACCGCGATGGCGGCCACCGGCGGCCGGATAATCTCGGTGGCGTCGTGGGAGCACTCATCATAGAATGCTCCTTCGCAGTGCACGTTTTCGGTCCCGACAACCTGCGCCAGTTCGAGGATGAACCGGTCATCGACATCGTAACGGGAAGCCAGCGTCACTCCGACTTGCTCTTGGGCTTGCTGTCGCCGCTCGCGCTTGAAGACGAACTGGCCGAACTGCTGTCGGCGCTGGCGGCTTTCTTGTAAGATTCGCTGCGGTAATCGGTGATGTAGAAGCCTGACCCTTTGAACAGCAGCCCCGCGCCGCCGGTGATAACGCGCATCACCACACCGCCGCATTTCGGGCACTCACGCAGGGGAGGATCAGACATCCTCTGAAACTCTTCGAACTCGTGACTGCACGTCTGACAACGGTACCAGTAAGTCGGCATCAGTTCTCCTTCAAACGTATTCTACGCACAACGAACTTGCACGTTTGCGGCGGCCCGCAAGCGCGAGCCGCCGCCGGTGATGTCGGTGAGGCCGAAGCCGCTACCTGCAAAGTCGTTCGTGCCGGCTAAATCCCGGTCATGGTCATGGCAATCGCCGTGACATTGACGATGTCTTCCGCCGAACAGCCGCGCGACAGGTCATTGACCGGCCTGGCCATGCCCTGCACGATCGGGCCGATGGCGTCGGCCTTGGCCATCCGCTGCACCAGCTTATAAGCGATATTACCGGCGTCGAGGTCGGGGAAGATGAGTACGTTGGCTTTGCCGGCTAACGGTGATTGCGGGGCTTTCGACTGCTGCACCTTGGGAATGATCGCGGCGTCAACTTGCAGTTCGCCGTCGACGATGAGCTTGGGTTCGATCTGTTTGACCTTGGCGAGCGCGGCCAGAACCTTGTCGCAATCGGGATGCTTGGCCGAGCCTTTGGTCGAGAACGACAGCATTGCTACGCGCGGCTCCTCTCCCATCAGGGCGCGATAGGAGCGGGAGGTCGCTACCGCGATCGCTGCGAGCTGATCGACGTCGGGATTAGGAATCACCGCGCTGTCGGCGAAGAAGAACACCTTCTCCTTCTCTCCCATGAACTCCGGCAGCACCATGAGGAAAAAGCTCGACACGGCGGTAATTCCCGGCGCCAGGCCGACAACGTGAATCCCCGCGCGCAGGACATCGCCCGTGGTGTTGATCGCGCCGGCAACCGAGCCGTGCGCCATGCCTTTGCGCACCATCATTGCACCCCAGTAGAGCGGCTGCCGAATCGTCTTCTCGGCCTCCTCCGGCGTCATGCCTTTCGCTTTGCGAAGCTCGTAGAGCTCATGCGCGAAATCTTTCAATAGGTCGGACGCATTCGGATCGCTGACCGTGCACCTGGACAAGTCGAGGCCGTGCTCCTTGGCCAGTCCGGAAATCTTGTCTTTGCCGCCGACCAGAATCACCTGTGCCAACGCTTCGGCCAGGACCGTCTTGGCCGCCTGAATTGAGCGCGGCTCTTCGCCTTCCGGATAGACCACCGTCCGCTTTAAAGCCTTGGATTTATCACGAAAACTCTGCAACACCGACATAGAACCTCCCGACTACCTATCTTTCCAGTTCAGATAGGCAGTGATAAAACCATCAATATCGCCATCCATCACCCGACTGGTGTCCGAAGTCTCATGCGCGGTGCGATGATCCTTCACGAGGTTATAGGGATGGAACACGTATGAGCGAATCTGGCTGCCCCATTCGATCTTCTTCTTCGACTTGGCATATTCTGCGAGCTTCTTGTCTTCCTCTTCCCGCGCGCGCTGATACAATCGAGCCTTGAGGACTTTCAGAGCTGACTCGCGATTCTTGATCTGTGAGCGCTCGGTCTGGCATTGGACGACGATGCCGGTGGGAAGATGGGTAATGCGGACGGCCGATGAAGTTTTGTTAACGTGCTGGCCGCCGGCGCCGGAGGCGCGAAAGGTATCAATGCGGATATCATCCGGCTTGATCTCGATCTCGATGTCTTCGCCAACTTCCGGGAAGACGAAGACCGATGCAAACGATGTATGTCGTCGCTGGTTGGCGTCAAACGGCGAGATGCGCACCAGCCGATGCACGCCCGATTCGGCCTTCAGGTAGCCGTAGGCGTAGTCGCCCTTGATTTCCAGCGTCGCCGACTTGATGCCGGCCTCCTCGCCATCCTGGTAGTCAATCAAATCGGCCGTAAAGCCGTGCCGTTCGCACCAGCGGGTATAAAGCCGCAGCAGCATCTGCGCCCAATCCTGCGACTCGGTGCCGCCGGCGCCGGGATGGATCGAGAGGATGGCGTCGTTGGGGTCGTCATGTTCCGAAAGCAGGGTCTTGAGCTCGAACTCGTCCAGTCGTTGCTGCACTGACTGGTAATGTTCCTCGAATTCGCGGCGCAGTTCCGGCTCTTCAACGGCCATTTCCTCGAGGGAGCTCAAATCAGCGATCTCTTTTTCGAGCGTGGCGGTCTCATCCAGCCATTTTTTCTCGAATGCGATTTCCTTGAGTACGCCCTGGGCCTTTGCCTGATTCGACCAGAAATTCTCGGCAACCGTTTGTTGCTCGAGCTCTTTTACGCGCGCCGCCTTCTTGTCGAGGTCAAAGAAACTCCTTCAGCCGCCCAAACCGCTCAGACATTTCCGCAATCGCAGTGACTTCCGCCAATTCTCCTCCAAAAACCTCTTGGTCAAGTCGCGTAAGTATAATTGTTTGTAGAACTATGTCAACCTCAAGAAAGATCAACATTTTCGGCCTGTCGCTTCAAGGAATGGAAGAACTCATGGCGCGTCACGGCGAAAAACCGTACCGCGGCCGTCAACTCTTCCAATGGGTTTACCAGAAAGAGGTTGGCGAATTCGCGCAGATGTCGAGCTTCAACCGGACGCTGCGCGATCAGCTCTCCGATCACTACAAAATCGAGTTGCCCGAGATTGTCCGCGAACAGCAAGACCCTGAAGACGGCACGCGCAAGTTCTTGGTCAAGCTGCGGGACGGCGCCGGCGTCGAAATGGTATTGATCCCGATTCGCGGCCGGCTCACTCTCTGCATCTCCAGCCAGGTTGGCTGTACCATTGGCTGCAAGTTCTGCGCGACGGGTCTGCTGGGTTTCAAGCGCAATCTCACGCCGGCCGAAATTGTCGGCCAGTTTGTATTAGCCAAGCGGCTGACCGGCGATCTTGAACTCAACAACGTCGTCATGATGGGGATGGGCGAGCCGCTCCTCAATCTCGACAGCGTGCTGGAATCGATCGAGATCATCAGCTCCGAGTTGGGGCTCGGTTTCTCCGCGCGACGATTCACAATCTCAACGGTCGGGTTGATCCGCGAAATTCGGCAATTGACGGAGTACAAGCTCAAAGCCGGCCTGGCGCTCTCGTTGCACGCCCCCAATCAAGCTCTGCGCGAGCGGCTGATCCCGGCCGCCAACGACAATCCGCTGGATGAGTTAATCGAAGCCTGCCGCGCCTATGTCCTGCAGGCGGGTGACCGCGTCACGCTGGAATACATCCTCATCGCCGGAATCACCGACACCATGGCTTGTGCCCAGCAACTCGCGCGCATCGCCAATCGTCTGCCGTGCAAAATCAATCTGATTCCGTACAATCCGATCATTCGCCCCGATGGGGTACCGCTCGCGCCGATTAAGGAAGTCAAGAAGGGCCGGGTGGCTGCAATTCGCGGGACGGGCGCGCGCGACCCCAGACGACCGGCGCCGTTTTCGCCTTACGATTTCCGCACTCCGACGCAGGACGCCATTGACCGTTTCCGGGAATACCTCTATCCGCGCTGTCCGGCAGTCACCTTGCGGACGCCAAAGGGGAGAAGCATCGCCGCGGCTTGCGGACAGCTGGCGGGGCAGCTCCAAGCGGAAGAAATGTCTCTGTGAAGTCCGAGAGAGGCCTATCTGGCGGCGGCAACGAACCGTCGCAGCCAGTCGTACCACTGAGTCAACCCGCGGCCGTCGCGGCATGAGGTCTCAAAAATCTTCAAATCGCCGTTGATCTTCAGCGCGTTTTCCTTTGCGCGCGGCAAATCGAAGTCGGAAGTCCCCAGCAGATCGATTTTGTTTATCACCACCACCGATGAACGCCGGTACATGGCGGGGTACTTCAGCGGTTTGTCGTCGCCTTCGGTCGTGCTCATAATCACCACCTTCATATCCTCGCCCAGATCGTAAGACGCCGGGCAAACTAGATTGCCGACATTCTCGATGATTAGCAGCTGCACGCCGGAGAGGTCAAGGGCTGAAAGCGCCTGGGTGATCATGCGCGCATCGAGGTGACAGGCGCCGCCGGTGATGATCGGCCGCACCAGCTTGCCGCCCGCCTTGATAATGCGGTTGGCATCGTTTTCCGTCTGGACATCGCCGGCGACGATAGCGATGTTGATTTCGCCCCCAAGCGCCTGAATCGTTTTCTCGACCAGACTGGTCTTGCCGGAGCCGGGTGAACTGACCAGATTGAGTGCAGCGATTTTGCGTGCTTTCAAGTCGGTCCGAATGGCGGCCGCCAGTTTGTCGTTTTCGGATAGTACCTTTTTCTCAAGAACAACCTTTTCAACCATAGCGCGATCCTCACTCACCCTCAAGATACACGATTTCCAGCTCCTGTCCACTCACCAGATCGCACTGCGACGACTCGCATTTGGGGCAGACAAACACGAAATCGGTGGCGACGAACTCTTCACGGCACCGACGACATCTGGCTCGCGTCTCAATCATTTCGATCGCCAGGACACTTCCGGCCAGAGAGGTCTCGGCGATTAGAGCTTGATAGCCGAAGGTGAGCGCCTCGGGATCGACGCTGGAGAGCGTACCGATTCGGACTCCGATGCGCTCCACGCGGGTGAGGCCGTGCTCCGGCAGAGCCGTCTGGACGGCGTCAATGATGTTCTGGGCGATGGACAGCTCGTGCATACATTTCCGCGTTGCAAGATAGAGAAATTCCCAAATCTGATTGCTAAAAATCGTACTCCGTGGCTACATTATTCCGGAGACTGTTAGAGGAAGGGGAATGCGATGTGCAACCACCCAACAACCCAATTTCACCGAAATGCAGCCGTTTGTCTCGGGATGCAACTTCTGCTGTCGGCGCTGCTGACTTTGCACAGCCTGAGCGCGCAAGACCTTGGTGCGGCCGACACCCTGCGGTGCAGCAACCATGAACGGCCGATCTTCGCTCCAGACAGCTTCGGCGTATTCATTTACGCCTGGAGTGACGACACACTCACGGCAGCGACTCTCACGCTGCACTATCAGACCGATCATGATATATTTGTTTCAGCGAGCGCCGGACCTCTCGTCGAAAACCTTGAGGGTTCGGTGTTTCTTGTCACCCACCATCTGTCCCAGCGTGCTGTGACCATTAACTGGATTGGCTTCGAAGACCACCTTGTCGCCCCGTCAGGCGGGGTCCTGGCCACCGTCTACTTCCGAATGACCGACTTAGACTTCTGCCGCTCGGGGCTGGTACTCGATACTTGTTCGTTGTGGCTCTTTGAGAGTAGTCGATTCCATCCGCTGAGGGGCAACAGCTTCGTTCCGCGCAACGATTTCCCGGTTTTCATTCGTTGCGTGGGAGTCGACGACGGCTCTGACAATGCGAGCGAACGACCGGCGGCGCTTAGATTAACACCGCCTCACCCGAATCCATTCAACTCCGCTGTTTCGTGGCAGGTCGATATTTCCGAGGCTGAGTGGGTAAGTGTCACTATCCACGATATCTTGGGCCGAGAAGTGCGAGAGCTTGCGGCGACGGCGTTTTCAGCCGGTAGCCACAGTTTCGAGTGGGATGGCACAGACAACGCCGGAGAACAGGCTGCGACGGGTGTCTACTTCTTGCGGGTTACGAATGCCACGGTGAGCAAGACAATGAAGCTCCTGCTGCTCCGCTGATCGGAGAAACAAAAAAATGCCGAAGGGGGGACTCGAACCCCCACGTCCGTACGGACACTGCGCCCTGAACGCAGCGCGTCTACCAATTCCACCACTTCGGCATTGAATTGGGATTCCCAATATATCGGCAAAGGTTGCCGGCGCAAGCGAAAATTCAGCCGCTACTGGCGGGCATCCGTCGCCAGTTGGTAGCGGACAATCCGATTGTTGTCGCGGTCGGCAATATAGATTACACCCTCAAGATAAGCTATCCCGGTAGGATTGCGAAACTGCCGCTCGCCAGAGCCAAGCGTACCGAACGAGAGTAGCAGTTCGCCGCGCCGATTGAACTTGTAGAAGTAATTGTGAACGTTCAACAGCGGATCGGGGGAATCCAGCAGTAGGTAGAAATTGGACAGCTCGTCAACCGCGATATCCTTGTAAGCTCGGGCGGCGAAGGTGATCAAGGCGGGCAGGGTGTCGGCGTCGCTGTACAGCGGGGTGAAATTCGGCAGGCTGAATAATTGGACGCCGAGGTTGCCGGCGCCTTGCGCCAGGGCGGCATAGCTCTGACCCGCGATGGTATAGACTCCGAGATCGGTCGGAAAACTCGTTCGTCCCAATCCCACGCCCTCCTGCAAGTAGGTTGCGGCGGGTTGATCATCCATCGTGAACGCAATAATGCGGCCCTTCCAAAAATCGGTGAGGTAGTATTCCTTGGTCGCGAAAGGCGATGCTGCAATCCCGTAGAAGGCGGCGTCCACCCAGCGTACGCCACCCTGTATCGGCACCGAATGATACGGCGAGTCCGCCTGCCAGACCTTCTCGAAATCGCTTCCGCTGCGGAAACGGCGCCGGAACACGGCGTTGCCGTACTTGGTCGAATCGACGCTATCGCCGCTGCCGTGAACGACCACGTGATCGCCGCACACCACCAACAGGTCGAGGCCGCGATCCTGCGCGATGCTGACCGGATGCACGACGGGATATTCGGCCAGGAACGAACCGTCGACATCAACCTGCACGACGCGGTCGTTGTCGGTATCGCAGATGTAGACCGTCTGGTCGTAACCGACGTAAACGTCCTGCGGTCGTCGGAAGTCCACGCCATTGGCCGAAGTCCAAATCGGCGTCACTTGAACGTAGTTCGTGTCGATGCCGCCGTAGACGGGTGCGGGCAAGTCTGAAGGGAACGGCGTCTTCTCACCGCAACCGATTGCGATCAGCACTGAGACCGCGAACAAACCGCACCAACCTAAGACCGAACCGCCTCGCATCAGAAGCTCACCCCCAAACCCATCTTGATCTGGCGCGGCGCCAAGTACTTGGTCGGATTATTCCAGAGCGGCAGTTCGTACGCCAGCGGCGGCAGTTCAAACAAATTGCCGCCTTTCGGAATCGTGTCGCCGGCGCGATACTCCTTGCCGGTCAGCGGATTGATCAGCGTCACGTTCTTATGATCGAGGATATTGGTGCCCTCGAGGAAGAAGGTCAGCGTGTACTGCTTCAGGCGGAAATACTTCTGGAACGAGAAGTCGAGCGAATTCCACCATGGGCCGATCTTGGAGTTGCTTTCGCCGTCCGGAACGAAGACCGTGAAGCCGAAATCGTCGGTCGTCTGCCGATAGGGCGTGTAGCGTTTGCCGGCCTGCGCCCAGAACTTGAGGTTGAGGTTCCAGTCACGCGGCAGCGTGATTCCCAGCAGGCGGGGATTGGAGTCGCGCGGTCCGGTGAAATTGGCTTTGAGCACGCCTTGCCACGGTTTATCCCAGTCGAAGGCAACATCATTGTAGATTTCTCCCTCCGAGCGGGCCTTCAGACCGCGAAGAATATCCGCCGGCAGGGAACGCTCGCCCCGCGCTTTGCTGAACGCGGTGCTGACGGAGAGATCGAAAAATTCCGAATATTCGTGGATATACTCCACCTCCACACCCTGGCTGGTGGCGTAGTCGAGATTGAAGTAGAGGAAATAGGTTTCGTCCGGGAATCGCGGATCGGGTGACACCGCCGTCGCCGCGATGTAGTCGCCGATGTACTTGATGTAACCGGAGATTCCAAGCGCCGCCCGCTGCGTCGGTAAGTACTTCACCCCGACCTCGATGTTCGTCACCTTCTCATAGTCGAGTGCCGGATTGCCATAAAGCTGATAGGCGGCCTGCGACGGCGTGTACAGCTTGGCATAGAGATACTGTGGCGCCGGTTTGCGCGCAAAACGCGAATAAGAACCGAACAGCGTCAGGCTGCGACTGATCTGATTTGCGACGCCGAACCGTGGCGAGAAGGAACCGCGGGCGCGCCGACCGAAGATCTCTTGCGTCTCATCTTCGAATTTGTCCCGCAGAACCTGGCTGAGCACCGAGATGCTGTCGTTCTCAAGAGCATCTTCGGCGTACTTGCCGACAAACCACAGATCGTAGCGTAAACCAAAATCGAAAACCATCCCCTGGAGATTGATGCTGTTCTGCAGGAAGCCGCCATAGGTCGAAGGACGGACGCGATAGGCGTCGTAATTCAGGCCGAATCCCGACTCACCCAGCCACGGCTTATAGATGTCGAGTACCTGTACGGTCTGGTGTTCGCTTTCGAGGCCGAGCTTGAGCTTGTAGTTCTCTTCCACGTTGGTTTCGTAAGTCGCTTTGAAACCGTAGTTCTCGATGTAGTGATCGTACCAACTGTCGCCGTCACCCGAGTCCCAGAAACCGTCGCCCTTGATCACCGTGAAAACCGAACTGTCCGGACCGGCGATGATGGTGTCGGGCAGGTTGTCGACCGGCCGGATGTAGTCGGTCCATTTCTTCCCGTGGACATCGGAGCGCAGCGTCGTGAAGAAGCGGGATGCCGTCAGGCGGAGTTGCTTGTCCAGCGAAATGCGGTAGTCAAGACTGATGATCTGCTGGTTCGACTTCTGCGTGTAGGTGTTGAAATTGTCGAGAATCTTCTCGTACTCGAACGGATACCCGTAAGAATAATCGATTGTTCGAATGCGCGTCTCGAGGATGCTGCGATCCTGATTGATGTTGGCGGCGCCGGAATGGGACAGGGACAGCTTGATCAGGGGTGTGATCTTCCAAGTCAGCTTCAGCAGCGTCGAAAACTGATTGTCCGATCGCGGCGCCAGTGAACGTCCGCCGAAGGTCGCCGAGTAGAGATCGCGCGAATAGGGGAGGTAGGTGTCGGTCAGCAGGAAGTTGCCCGACCAGAAAAAGTAAGTCTCGCCGGGAAGGCCGACACTCTTGAGCAGCTTGCTGGTCGCGGGTTCCGGTCCCGACAGGCTCGCCTCCAAGATATCGGTATTGAAGCCGGACTTCCCGAACAGGTGGTCGTTGTGATAGTTCAGCGTGCCGGAAAGCCGCTCCTGGCCTTCCTTCGTCAGCACTTCGACGACTCCTGAAGTCGCCTGGCCGAATTCGGCGTTGGCTCCGCCGGAATAGAGGCTGAGCTCCTTCACCGAATTGGCGTTCAACGACAGCCCGTAGCCGCGGCGAATCAGCGGATCGGTGACCGAGACGCCGTCAATCATGTATTGCGTCTCATAAGTGCGACCGCCGCGGATATGCAACTCCTTGTCGATCTCCACCACGCCTGGCAGTTCTTTGAGAATTTCACCTAGATCGCGGACGGTCCCGCGCGAGATTTCTTTCGGTTGGATCGTTCGGATTGCCGCCGGCACCGTCGGGTCCAGCAGCGGTCGTTCGCCGTAAACCACGACCTCGCTGCCCAGCGGCAGGACGGTCTCGTCCAGATGAAAGTCAAGTTGACTGTCCTCGCCGGCGTAGATGTCGATCGAATAATTGCGCACCTGCTTGTAACCGATCAAGGTTGCATCCACCGTGTAGCGTCCCGGCTTGACCTTGGCAATGACATAGTTGCCGGAAATATCGGTCTGAGCGCCTCGAGCCAGTTCATGGATCCGGATGACAGCGCCCGGCAACGGTTCTCCGGACTTGGTGTTCCTGACCGTGCCGAGGAGGCGACCGGTCCGAAATTCCGGATTTGGATTCTTGGCTCGCTCTTCGGCGGTGATCGGTTTCAGCCGCAGTTCTACCTGCAAATCTTGCCGGGTGCCGACGCGCAGGCGCCGCAAATATGACGGATGATAGTCCGCCAGGGTCGCTTCGAGATCGTAAATCCCTCCGGGGATATCGGCGAAGCGGAATCGTCCGACGCTATCTGTAGTCTGAACAAACGCGGTTCCGAGGATGGCAACTCGAACACCGACCGCTGGACGGTCAGTGGAGCGGTCGAAGACGAATCCGGTGATGCTGCCGGCCTGCAGAGCTGCCGTCATCAGCAGTAGAATTGCGAGGGCGAATAACGGGAATTTCTTCATGTCATCGAGTAAGACGCAGCGGTTGGGTGCGCGTCAAATCGGCGAACAATAACTCAGTTGAAGGAGCCGGTCAAGTCAATCTGCGTCTGATGGCCGAAGGAGGCAGGGGGCGTCATCGAAATGCTGTCGGCTGCCGGTATGACGGCAAGATGAGCGCTTGTAAATAAACATCGGGCAGCGTATCATCAAACGCTATGGCCGAAGTGTCAATCAAGAACATCGCGCAGAATCGCAAGGCGCGCCATGAGTACGAAATCCTCGATACATATGAGACTGGATTAGTCTTATCAGGTACCGAGGTGAAATCGTTGCGGCTCGGCAAAGTGCAGCTTGCTGACAGCTATGCCGTGATTGAAGCCGGCGAGCTGTGGCTTTATCATATGCATATCACCCCATACGAGCATGGGAGTATCTTCAACCACGAGCCGGCGCGCAAGCGCAAGCTCTTGATGCACAAGCAAGAATTGCGTAAGCTGTATGCCCGCGCCGTCGAACGCGGCCTGACGCTGGTGCCCTTGCGCATCTACTTCAAGGGTAAAGTCGCCAAAATCGAGCTGGCGCTGGTGCGCGGCAAGAAATTGCATGACAAGCGCGAAGCTATCTCCAATCGTGATGCGCGTCGCGAGATCGATCGGAATTTGAAGGAACGGCGGCAATAGGCCTCTGTATAATTGCGGACATGCGACTATTCGGTTCACTCCTAATTCTGCTGGCGCTCGCCCTCGCGCCGCTCTCCGCGCAATCGGTTGTACTGAAAGGTGTTGGCCGCGGCGGCGAGATCAAGAAGATTACGGTTGGTCAAATCGACTACGTGGCCGGATCGGAGCTGTTCTCGGCGCTGCAGTGCCGCGCGAAGTGGAATGGGAAAGAGCAGAAGTTTGAGGCGACGCTTTTCAGTCATCACCTGGTCTTTCAGCCGAATAATGTTTTCTGCAGCGTCGATGCGCATCTCTACAATCTCGTGCACGAGCCGGTCTTCCGTGACGGCGACCTCTACTTACCGCTGAACCAGACCGTCTATCTGCTGTCAGATGTGCTTGAACGGGTGCTGATCTACGACGCCAGACGGGGGACGATTTCGGCGATCGGCAAGGAATTCAATGTCGTTGGAGCGACGTTGCAGGAAAAGGTCAACGGCGATTTGCTCGAGATTATGCTTACGCGCAAGCTCGATTACGAAGTCTTCGTGAGTGAAGGCAATTGGATCAATATCACCATTCCTGACGGGCTGGTGGACGCCGGCAGATTCGATCTGGACCGGCGCTCGGACAAAGTCATCGCGGTGCGCGCGTTTCAGTTCGCCGGTTCGGCGCAGATTTCAATCCAGATGCGCATCAACGTCGGCAGCTTTCATACGAACTATGCTCCCGATCCCCACCGCATCCAGATTTCATTGGAAAGCACGAATTTCGTGGTTCAGCCAACCGACTCCGCGCAGGCGCCGCGACACGACAACATCAACCCGATCGATGTCATTGTCATCGACCCTGGCCACGGCGGCGAGCACGATGGCGCCATTGGTCGTAACGGTTTGCGGGAGAAGGCAGTGACCCTTGATATCGCATTGCGCCTGGAAGAACTGCTCGCGGCGAACCAGCGCTTCAAGGTTGTCATGACCCGACGTGACGATGTCACCGTTGGTCTCGAGGAGCGCGCCAAGATCGCCAATGACGCTCACGGCGACCTGTATGTCTCGATCCACGCGAATTCCTCAGATATCAAGGGCGCCGGCGGTTCGGAGACTTATTTCCTGGCCGCGGCAAAGAGCGATGAAGCGCGAATTACTGAAATGCTGGAAAATTCCGATTTTGAAGTGGAGATTCCGCAATCGCCGCGCAAAGGCAAGGACGAACTCGATTTCATCTTGATGGACGTATTCCAGACTGAGTACCTCTCCCAGTCACAGCAACTGGCCGAATCGATCCAGGAATTCCTGCGGACGAGCCTCAGCATCAAGTCACGGGGAGTTAACCAGGCCGGCTTCCGCGTGCTCAACAAGGTCAAGATGCCCTCCGTACTCGTCGAGGTCGCCTTCATTTCGAACAAAATTGAAGAGCGCCTGCTCGGCCAGGAGAGTTTTCGCCAAACGGCCGCCGAGAGCATTTACGACGGCGTCATGAAGTTCATCGATCGATACGAGAAGGAGGTCAAGGCCAGTGCCGGCTCCCAATAGTCCCATTGGCATTTTCGATTCCGGTCTCGGCGGATTGACGGTCGCGCGTGAGATCTTCCAGTTGTTACCGTCGGAGGACGTCGTCTATTTTGGCGATGTCGGGCGTTATCCCTACGGCGGCCGCTCCAAGGAGATCATTACGGCGTTCTCGCGGCAAGATGTCAGCTTTCTGATCGAGCAGGGCGTGAAACTGGTGGTCGCCGCGTGCAATACGGCTTCGGCAATTGCCCTCGAGACCATCAAGCAGGAATGTGCCCTCGACATGGTCGGCGTCATCGAACCGGGCGCAGTGAGCGCCGTCGCGACTACGAAGAACGGCATCGTCGGGGTCATCGGGACAACGGGCACGGTCCACTCCAATGCTTACGCGCGGGCGATCGAAGCAATCGATCCCAAAATACGCGTCTTCAGCATGGCCTGTCCGCTCTTCGTCCCTCTGGTGGAGGAGGGTTACACGGACAAGCGGGCGACATTCCTGATCGCCGAGGAATATCTGTCACCGTTCAAGAATAACGGCATCGATACGCTGATCCTGGGTTGTACGCATTACCCGCTCCTCAAACCGGTCATTCGGCAAGTGTTGGGTGAGACCGTGCAACTGATCGATTCGGCGCGCGAAACGGCGCGCGTCGTCGCCCAACGGCTGGCCGCCTCCGGTGCCCTCAATTCCAAGAGCACCGATGGTTCGCACAAATTCTACGTGTCGGATGTGCCCGACCAGTTTGCCCAGCAGGCGCGGCATTTTCTCGGCGACGCCGTCCGCAACGCGATGCGGGTCGACATCACCAAGTACTGAGGCCGCGTTCAGATCGCCGCTTCCGCAATCCTGATGAAACTCACCGAACTACTTCTTGCCACCAATAACGAGCACAAGATTCGCGAGATCGCCGCAATCCTCTCAGACAGCGGAATCAGAATCCGGACCCGGAGCGAATTCGCCGACTTTCCTGAGATCGAAGAACACGGCGCCACTCTCGAGGAGAATGCGCTGCTCAAGGCGCGCACGATCTTTCAGCGCTATCAAATTCCCGCTCTGGCGGACGACACAGGGCTGGAAGTCGCTTATCTCCACGGCGCGCCCGGTGTGTATTCGGCGCGCTATGCGGGCGAGCAATGTTCGTTTGAAGACAACAACCGCAAACTCCTGGCCGAACTGCACGGCGTTCCCCCGGAACAGCGCGGGGCGAAATTCATCAGCGTCATCGCCATCGCCTATTTCGGCGGGGAAGTCTGCCATCGCGGGGAAGTCGACGGGATGATTGCTGAAGGCATGCAGGGTCGCCACGGCTTCGGCTATGATCCGGTGTTTTATTATCCACCGCTCAAGAAGACTTACGCCCAGATGAGTGCGGCGGAGAAAAACGCGATCTCTCATCGCGCCCGGGCTCTCGTTAGTCTGCGTAATTGGCTAATGGCCGCCCCGTCGGTGTAGCCGGCGATCCTGCGTCTCGAACCGAGGCCACTTGTTTCTTGCCGTTCACTTCTCATCGGAGTTACATTCTACTTGATGCAAACCGAGCAAGAGCGAACCGGGAGTTACTCCGTGCCGGAACCGCCGCCGCGGCTGATTACGGGACACGGAGTCATCATTGCCGTCTATGCGCTGGTGGCGGTCGCGGTCGGGATCTTGGTGCTGTTTGCCAAACCCGCGTTCATCGCCGGCGCGCTGGCGGCGCTGCTGGTCGGCGTGTTGATCGCTCTTTATCCGTATATCGGGCTGATCTGCTACTACATCGACATTGTCGTTCGCCCCGAGGAGCTGTTTACCTCGTTGGCCCCCCTGCATCCGGCGCGAGCCATCGCTTCCGGACTGCTGCTGTCGACTCTGATCCACAAGAAGTACAGCGGCGAGTCGTTCAATTTCGGCCGTGATCGAATGTCGCGCCATTTCCTCTTCTTCATTGCCGCGATGTTTGCCACCGTACCGCTGGCCTTCTGGAAATCGGATTCACTGCAGTTCATCATGGATTTCCTCTGGGTATATGTCTATTACCTGCTCCTGATCAACATCCTCACGACTGAGTTCCGCCTCAAGGGATTCGTGTGGCTGATGATGTTGGCGACCGGCTACAATGCGATCAGTTCGGCGATCGGCTACTTCTCCGGCACTCTGGTGATTGCGCAGGGAATCGAGCGTGCGGCCGGCCTGACCGGAACCGATCCGAACACGCTGGCGGTCAATTTGCTGCTCGGAATCCCATTTCTGTACTTTTCGCTCTTCTGGGTGCGCAATGTCCTTTTGCGCCTGGTACCGCTGGTGTTTCTGACCGCCGCCATCTTCACAATTGCGATCACCGGCTCACGTTCCGGCGTGATCGGGCTTGTCGCCGCCGCGCTCTTTGTTTGGCTGTTGTCCAAGCGGAAAGCAATCAGCGGCGTGATTGCCGTCCTGGTGCTGATCGCATCCTGGTTCGCTCTGCCACCACAATATCAGGAACGCTATTCAACGATTTTCGCCGAAGAGAAGGACTCCTCGACGCAGGGGCGTCTGGATGCCTGGAAAGCAGGCTGGGGAATGTTCAAGGCCAATCCGCTGACCGGCATCGGCGTCGACGGCTTTCCCTATGCTTACGGCTCAGGCGAGTACTCCGAGACGCGTTCCTATCTGCGCCCGCACAACATGTACATCCAGTTGATTGCCGAGATGGGCGTTCTGGGAGTTGTTACCTTTGGTTCGCTGGTCTGGTATATGATCGCTACCAATGTCCGATTGCGACGGCAGTTGGCCAAGGCCGGAAAACCTGAACACTTTCTGGTTTGGGTATCGCACTCGATTACCACTGCGACCTATATCCTCTTTGTGACAGCGATGTTCGGCCACTCGCTGTTCCGCGGCCATTGGTACTCCTCGGCGGCCCTGACCTTGGTCTTGATGACTCTGACGGCCAAGGTCTTGAGCGACCAGGTATCCCAAGACGCACCGTCAGCTGCGTCACCTCGTTGACGTGCCTGCGCGCTCGGCAAATCCTTCGATTTTTGCATTGACCAAACCCTCAATATTGATATTCTTGTCAATGTGACCAGACTTCTCGCACGTACCGCTCTCATCTTCGTGATGGCTCTGTTCCTCGCGAATCTCACTCCTGCCTTGCTGGCGCAAGCGACCGAGTCCGGGCCGAGCGATCCCGCGGCCGAGCACAGTCACCAAACCCCCGCCGATACGGCAGCATCTTCAGCGACTACGGCAAGTCCCACGCATGGTGACCAACAAGAAGCGGAACCGACGATTTGGACCATTATGTCGGCGCCGAAGTATCTGACGATGCTGGGCTTGATGGCGGCCGGGTTGATCCTGCTCTTTGCGCGGGCGATAAACCTCTGGGTGCGCTTGGTCGGTCTGGCGGTGATCTTCGTGGTGTTTGGGAGTGATCAGATCTTTCCGCTGCATCCAAGTCCGATGTGCGCCGTGACCAAGTTATTTATGTTCCGCTTCACGCACGGCGAGTGGTTTGTCGGTTTCCTGACCTTTTTCCTGATCATCTTCGTGCCGAGCCTGATCGGCCGTAAGCTGTTCTGCGGCTGGGTCTGTCCGCTGGGAGCGTTTCAAGAATTGATCAACAAGATTCCGGTCAAATGGCGAATCAAGCAGTTCAATTTCACCGCCTTTAATGCCGTGCGCTTCATGCTGCTGGTAATGTTCTTCCTGACGTTCTTCTGGGCGAAATCATACATGGATGCCCTCGGAGCGGAGACCGGCATGGCCGGCACGCCGCTCTGGAAGGCCTATTCCGCATACAGCGTCTACGACCCGATCAATTACTTTGAATACCTGCACTGGACCTTCAACACGCTTTTCTGGATCACTATGCCGATCCTGGTGCTCGCCAGCCTGGCACTCTATCGGCCATTCTGCTATCTGATTTGCCCCATCGGTGCGTTCAGTTGGTTGTTGGAGAAGATCGCGCCGGCCCGGGTGCGTATCAATCGCCAGACCTGCAATGATTGCGGCGTTTGTGTGATCAAGTCTCCGTGTCCGACAATCAAACCGCTGCTCAAGGGCGATTCGCTTGGCTTGCCGGATTGCACCTCCTGTGGCGAGTGCATCCGCACCTGCCCGAAGAAATCGATTTCCTTCGGCTTCAAAGCCTGATCCAGCTCCCTCGATTCGAATCCTGAATCTGCATTTTGCCTTTGCCGCACGGCATTGGGACGTGCTATATCTCTGGCAGCATGAGTCTGCGGTCTGGATCCGATGGCGCCGCGGGCAGCAAGTGCATGGACGGTCGAATACCAAGTGTACCAGAAAGTCGTCTCTGATATCCTCTACCCGCTGCTGGCACTCCGACGCGGCAGCCGGGAACTGGCCATACTTAAGGAGTTGCGCAAGAGCGAACGCCTCTCGCGCGACCACCTGCGGGATCTTCGGCTGCGACGTTTGCGCGAAGTGCTCCTGCATGCCGACCACCATGTCGCCTTCTTCCGCGACCGCTTCCGCGCGGCTGGCTTCGACCCCGCGACCTTACGCGATTTTGATGATCTGGCAGTCATCCCGCCGCTGACCAAGGCCGACATCCAGGCAAATCGCGAGCGGCTGATTTCCAATCAATTCCAGCGATCGGATCTGATCGAGAACCGCACTGGCGGTTCCACCGGCGCGCCGATTGTCTTCTATCATGAGAGAGAACGCTGGGAGCAACGGCAAGCCGCCACGCTCCGCCACAATCTCTGGGCCGGTTACCGCCGCGGCGACAAGACCGCCCTGATCTGGGGCCACCAGACCGACCTGTCGGCATTGAATTCGGTGAAGGCCCGTCTACGCAACACGCTGATCGACCGCCAGTTGATTCTTGACAGCTCCGATCTCTCCGATGTGCGCCTGCGCGAATTCGTCGGGCGCTACCTACGGTTTCGACCTTCGGTGATCCTGGCCTATGCCAACTCCCTGGCGCTCGTTGTCAATTTTCTGAAAGCCAGTCAAATTGAACTGCCGCCGCCGCGCACGATCATCACCTCGGCGGAGGTGTTGACGTCGGAAAACCGTGAACTCATTGAGGGCCATTTCGGCGTGAAAGTCTTCGATCGCTACGGATCGCGCGAGACCTCGGTCATTGCCTCGGAATGCTCGGCTCACAATGGACTGCACATCGGCGCCGATTATCTGCATCTGGAATTTGTAGCCGGCGGGAAGACTGTCGCACCCGGAGAGTCGGGTGAGATCCTGGTCACCGTGCTCGGCAATCTGGCGTTTCCCTTCATTCGCTACCAGATCGGTGACGTCGGTGCAGCGGCCCCCGAGGAAGAGTGCCCTTGCGGGGTGACGTTGCCGAAAATGAAAATGGTGGCTGGCCGTACTACTGACTTCCTGCTCGCTCCCGACGGACGCAGAGTCTCCGGCGCGGCGCTCACCATCTACCTGGCCGCGCAGGTTCCTGGGATCAGGCAAGCGCAGATCGTGCAATGCGTCAGGGATCGGCTGGAATTCAACTTGGTGACCGGACCTGACTTCACCGAAGAATCGCGCCAATTGGTGCGAGAGAAGGTGCGGCACTTTTTCGGTGCGGACATGTCAATTGAATTCCACCAGGTGCCGGAGATCCCACGCGAAGCATCAGGGAAGTACCGATTCTCTATTTGCGAAATCAAGCCGGAGCCGAAAGCATGAGCCTGGCGAATCGATTCGTGCGCTCGATTGGGTACCCGCTTCTGCTGGCGTACCGCGGGGAGTCCGCCCTGTTACGTCACTATCGAGATCTGCGGCGATTCTGGGGCGCTTCTCCGGAAGAGCTCGAACGCCATCGTCTTGAGAAACTCCGCCTGTTGTTGCGCCACGCGGCGGCTACGTCGCCATTCCATCGCGACCGTCTGGCTGCCGTCGGATTGAGTGCGGGCACGATCCAGAACTGCGATGACATTCGTGTCCTGCCGTTGCTGGACAAGGATGATCTGAATCAGCAGATGGATCGCATCCTGTCGAACGCCTTCCCGCGCGAACAGTTGATCGAGTCTTCCACCGGCGGCTCCAGCGGCGTGCCGTTGACGTTTTATCGCGATCGTGACGTGACGGCCGTGCGACGGGCGCAGGACTACTTTTTCAATGCACGCCTCGAAATCCTCCCGGGAACCAAACGCGCCTGGGTCTGGGGTTCACCGATCGACGTTGATCAGGTCGCCTCCCTTAAGGGGCGCCTGGCCAACTTCTTGTCCGAGCGTGCGATCTATTTCTACAGTTTCGACGCCGGTCGGGAAGCGATAGTTGCGTTTATCAGGCAATTGCAGACGCATCGTCCGGACGCCATCTATGCCTATCCGAACATGCTCGCCGTCATTGCCGAGCAGATTCGCGAGTCTGGCGCTCACGTGCCGCCGGTGCTGCGCATCATCACCACTGCCGAACCGACGTATGATTGGCAACGCGAGCTGTTTCGTGCGGTCTTTGCCTGTGATACCTACGAGCGTTATGGCGCGCGCGAGATCGGCACCGTCGCTGCTGCGGGGCCGGAACACAACGGAATGGTCGTCTTCGAGCCGACATACTACTTGGAGGTCCTTGACGAGCAAGGCCGGACAGTCGCGGGGAACGGCATGGGCGAGCTGGTGGTTACCGATCTCTACAATCTTGCCATGCCGCTGATTCGATACCGCACTGGCGATTTGGTCAAGCTCGAAGCGGCATCTCCCGCCGCCGAATCCAGTTGGCGGCGGATCACGGCGGTCGGCGGCCGCGTGGTTGATTTGATCATCCGTCCGGACGGTGCGCGAATCGCCGGGGAGGCGATCATCATGGCGCTTCGCACCAGCGGCCTGCAACAGAAGGTGCAGGTTGTGCAGACCGCGCCGCAGGCGTTTCGGGTCCGCCACTTGTCCGGTGCAGTGATCGCGGATGACGTTAAGAGCCGCTTTCGATCACGGCTGGAAGGGCTTCTAGGGGGAGCAGTGACGATTGATTATCAGGCGGTTGGGGAGTTGAAGTACGACAAGTCCGGCAAGTACCGTTATGTTACGAGCGAGTGCAATGTCCGCCGTTAGGCCTATCAGTGAGCGCTTGAATGGCGTGCGCATACTCATTGTTGCGCCGTCGCTCAACATCATGGGCGGCCAGGCCGTGCAGGCCGACCTCCTGCTGCGCAACTTCCGCCGAGAAGACGTCGCTGCAGATTTCCAGCCGCACGATCCGGTTCCGTGGTGGCCGCTGAACTATCTGACGCGCATCAAGTATCTGCGTACGGTGATCGTCTCGGTCTTCTACCTTGGCGGGCTGCTGCAGCGCATTCCGCGTCATGATGTCATCCACGTCTTCAGCGCTTCGTACTTGTCGTTTCTGCTGGCGCCGGCGCCGGCGATTTTGATCGCCAAGCTCTTCGGCAAGAGGTGCATTCTCAACTACCGTTCCGGTGAGGCCGACGACCACCTTACGCGCTGGCGGCGAAGCTGCCATCGGATCATTCGCAAGGCCGACCTGATCGTTGTGCCTTCAGGATACCTGGTCGAAATCTTCGGCCGGCACGGCTTTCGAGCGGAGGCGATCTTCAACATCTCCGACTTCAACATTTTCAAATTCCGCGATCGCGCGAGCGTCGCGCCACGGGTGCTGGTGGCGCGCAACCTCGAACCGCTGTACGATATCGAAACGGCTCTGCGCGCGTTTGCCCGCTTCCGCGACCGCTATCCACAGGCCACAATCAAGATTGTCGGCAGCGGCTCCGACGAGAAACACCTGCGCCGCTTGGTTGCCGAGGAAAGAATCGCGGGAGTGACCTTCACCGGTCGAGTCGAGCGCGAAGCCATGGCCCGTCTGTTCGACGAAGCCGACATTTTCCTGAACGCCTCTGTCATCGACAACATGCCGGTCGCGATCATTGAGGCTTTCTACTGCGGCCTGCCGGTCGTCACGACCAATGCCGGCGGCATTCCGTATGTCGTGCGCGATCGGGAGAACGGCCTGCTGTGCGCAATGCGTGACGACGATGCGCTGGCGCAGGCACTAGTTACAGTTATGGAAGATTCGCAACTGCGTGCGGCAATCATCGCCGGCGGCCGCGCCGACGCTGCCCGCTTCAGCTGGGAGCAGGTGCGCGAGCAATGGGCCGGCGTCTACTTGAAGGTGCTTGGCCGAACATGAGCAAATTCGCCAAAGTGCTGCGCAAGGTCGCCGCGGGCAATTTCCGTGAATTGACGTTTCGGGCGCGCGAACAACTGAACCGCCGGCGCGAACGCCGACATCATGCTGCCGGGCGTTCGTGGTTCTGTCCCGAGAACTATCGTGAGATTTTCACGGAAGCGTTCTCGCGTACTTACGGTGGCGTCGAGAGCCTCGATCTCCGGCAGGCGCTGCGAGACAAGGACCCAGCTCGCTTCTTTCCCGGGTTCTCGCGATCGACCGAGTTTCCGGAATTCGTCCGTCGTCACGCGCCGGATGATCAGGCCCGAATCCAGGATTATGCCCATAGCATTCTCCAAGGCTCCTTTCCGGTTTTTCACCGGCCGCCGATTTCTTATGGATCGCCGACCTCGTGGAATTTCGACCCCGACGCGCGTCGGTCGGCGCCGGAGGCGTTTTATGCCGAGGTTCCGTATTTAGACTCCGATCTTGCCGGCGATTCGAAGATCATCTGGGAGCTGTCGCGCCTGCAGTTTGTGTATGACTTGGCGCAAGCCTACCTCCTGACTGGCGAAGAGCAGTTTTCGGCGCACTTTTGGACATTATTGTCCGATTGGAACCGACACAATCGCGACTATCACGGGATCAACTTCTGTTCCGCGCTCGAGTTTGCGTTTCGCGCACAGTCGGTCGCGTGGGCGGTCTTCGCCTTCCGCGGGAGCGAGTCGGTCACGCCTGCGGTGGCGGCGGACGCGTATCGGCTGCTTCATATAAGCGGCCGCTTCCTGCGTGATCATCTTTCGGTCTATTTCGCGCCCAATACGCATCTATTGGGTGAAGCCTACGGCCTATACCTCCTCGGTACGGTGTTTCCCGAATTTTGCGAAGCCGCCGAATGGCGCTCATGTGGCCGTCGGCTGCTCCTCCAGGAGCTTGATCGCCAATTCACTCACGACGACCTGCACGCGGAAATGACGACCTGTTATCATGCCTATGCGCTGGAATTTACACTGTCGTTCCTCCTTCTGGCCGAGCGCAACGGCGATCCTCTGCCGCCGGCTGTCCGCCGACGGTTGACGGGAATGGTCGAAACCCTGCGCCTTCTGCAGCGCCCCGACGGCCGCTGGCCGGCGATCGGCGATGACGATGGCGGCCGCCTTTACTTTCTCTCGCGGCCGGCGGCCCAAGACTACTCGCCGATTCTGACCGCCGCCACCCGTTATCTTGGCATTCATCAGGCGGATGAAGCAGTTTCACTCGAAGCCTTCTGGCTTGCCCCCAAAGCGGAGACGGTTGGAAGCGGCGAACAAATCGCATCAGCACTGCTGAAGGACAGCGGTCTGTTAGTGTCGCGTGCTCAAGACTGCTATTCGGTGTTCCAGTTCGGCCGGTTTGGCTATCTGGATTCGCCGCATTCGCACGCCGATCACCTGCACCTGGAGATCGCTGTCGGCGAAGATGCGCTGTTAATCGACCCCGGCACGTATAGCTACACCGGTAATCGGGCCGGCCGCAATCAATTCCGTTCGTGCCTGGCCCATAACGGTCCGCGCATTTTTGGCGCCGAGTATTACGATCCGGAGGACGTATTTGCCTGGACAGCCCAGCCGGCTTGTCGACTGTCCGCCTATTTGCGCTGTGACGCGTCGGAATACTTCCGCGCCGCATATTCGGTAAATCTTGATGGCGGGAACTTGGTCGAGTTGGAGCGCGCGGTGATTTTCCTGAGCGAAGGCGGCTGGCTGGTAGCCGATTCTGTAATTGCGCAGAAGCCGGTGCAGGCGGCCTGGGATTTTCGTGCCGCGCAACCGATACAGTGGAAGGAAAAGACCGGCATCATTGCCGGTCGGCGATCCAGCCTGACGATACTTCCTTTTGGTCTCTATTCCTGCGATGTCGAGATGACCAATTCCTGGGTACCAATCGATTATGGCCGCGGACACTGGGGCGGATCGTTGCGCGTCATTGCCCACTTCGCCAGAGAGACTCACCTCGGCTGGGTACTGCTTCCCGGAGCTGCTGCTCCCGGCCGTCGAAGCGGCGCAGAACCGGCACAACTCTACGAACGAACGCAAACCAACGCCCCGGAAAACGAGGCCGAGCAGTTCTATCTTTTCCGCTTCGAAGAAAGCCCGGACCAGCGCCTTGATACCGACGCGGAATTCGGCTATGCCTCTTTCGGCCCGCTGGAAGCCGCGCACATTGTCCTTGTCAACGCTTCACGACTGAAGTTCAATGGAGGCGAGCTCTTTCGCGCAGCTCATCCGCTGCAGTATGTCGACCTGACCTTCGACGGTGCCGTCTGGGTCTTGCGCGTCAGTCGTGCCGACGGCATCATCGCACCTGACCCGTCAATGAGTCGCATCGTTACCGTTGGGAACGAGGCATAGCAATCATGTGCGGAATTTGCGGACTGGTTTACAAAGATCCTGATCGGCACGTTGAGCCCGACACCGTTAAGCGCATGACGGCAAAACTCGTCCATCGCGGCCCCGACGACCACGGCTACTACTTCGACCGCAACGTCGGTTTCGGTCACCGTCGCCTCTCCATTGTTGATCTGGCGGGAGGACATCAGCCGATGACCAATGCCGACGAGACGATCTGGATTGTTTACAACGGCGAGATCTATAATCACCGCGATTTACGCCGCGACTTGGAAACCCGGGGTTATCGCTACCGCACGCTCTCCGACACCGAGACGATCATAAACACCATTGCCGCCGACGGCAGCGCCGGACTGCACAAGCTGCGCGGCATGTTTGTCTTTGCGCTGCATGATCGGCGCGTCAATTCCGTCTTCATCGCGCGCGACCGGCTTGGAATCAAGCCGCTCTACTACGTCGACACACCGGAATTTTTCGGTTTCGCGTCCGAAATCAAAGCCTTGCTGGAGCTGCCGGGAATCTGCCGCGAGTTGAATCACCGGGCACTCCTGCAAGTATTGGCGCTCAAGTACACCTGCGACGACACGACGCTCTTCTGCGGAATCCATAAACTCGAACCAGGCCACTATCTGGAGCTCAAGGACGGGATCGTCAGCATCGTCCGCTATTGGGATTGCGGGCAGATTCAAATTGACCCGGCCATCTCCGAGCAAGACGCTGCCACACGCTTACGCGAACTGCTGGACGAATCGATCAGTCTCCGGTTAATGGCGGACGTGCCGCTCGGCATGTTTCTCTCCGGCGGAATCGACTCCACAATAATCGCCGCCCGGATGGCCCGGATGGTCGAACGTCCGATCGCAACCTTCAGCGTTGCTTTCGCGGAACGAGAGGCTAACGAGCTTGAGTACGCCCGACTCGCTGCCCGCCACGCCGGTGCCGATCAGCACGAAGTGACGATGTCGACCGAGGACTTCTTTCAGCTCCTCCCGCGCATGATTTATCACGAAGACGAGCCGATGGCTCACCCGTCATCGGTCGCGCTCTACAAAGTCTCTGAATTGGCCGGCAAACATGTCAAGGTGGTATTGACCGGGGAAGGTTCCGATGAGCTCTTCGGCGGCTACGAGCGGTACTATCAGACCTTGTACAACTTCCGCGCCGATCGTCTGCTGCGCTGGGTGCTGCCGGCCTCGCTCCGACGTCGGGTGATCCGGCCGATGATCGACGCGCTGCCGTACAAGCTGCCATATCGCAACAAGGCCGTCCGCACGGCGATGTATCTCGATGCCGATTTGGAGTCGCTACTGCTCGACAACTATTCAACCTTCTCGCGCGCCTGGCTGAAGCGGCTTCTGTCCGGCCCCTTGTGGCAGGGCATCGACCCCGGGACCGTCTATGCGGCCTACTTCGAACACCACTCTCGCTCCAGTTCTGATTCGCCGCTCGCGCGCATGCTCTACGCCGATGTCAAGACCTACTTGGTGGAACTGCTGATGAAGCAGGATCAGATGTCGATGGCAGCCTCAATCGAGTCACGCGTGCCGTTTCTCGATCACAAACTGGTCGAGTTCGCGTTTCAACTGCCCGATCACATGAAGATCAAACGCTTTAACACGAAGCGAGTTCTCCGACAAGCCTTCAGGAAAGACATCCCGCAAGCGATCCTCACTCGTTCCAAAGCCGGCTTTCCGGTTCCGATCCGACGATGGTTTGCCGAGGAGTATCATGATGCAGCTCGGCAAATGATCCTGGGCGATGACTCGCTCTGCCTCGAGCTCTTCGACCGCAGCGTCATCGAGCAGATGTTCCAACTGCATCGGGCAGGGAAGTACAATTACTCCGATCAGATTTGGACCCTTCTGAATCTCGAGATCTGGCACTCAATCTTTTTCAAAGGCTGCACTCCGGAAGCCATAAGGATTTGTCCGTGAGAGTCCTCTGGATCAAGTCTGACTTTCCGCTGCCCGCCGATACTGGCGGCAAAATTCGCACGAAGCACCTGCTGGTCGAACTCGCCCGGCGCGCCGACGTCACCTTTCTCTGCTATGTCCCGCCCGACCATCCGAAGCGGTATATCGACGAATTGGAAGCGACCGGCGTTCGCGTGGAGGCGATTCCGCGCGGGGAGGAGATCAAGTCCGGCCCCGGTTTCTATTTCCGCGTCTTGCGCAATCTGACATCACAGCGGCCTTACATTGTCAAGAAATACATGTCTCCGGAAATGACTGCGCTCGTCCGCGAATTGGGGACACCTGACAGGCACGATGTCGCCCTCTGTGATTTCCTGGAGATGGCCTGGTGCGCCGAGCACGTCCAAGGCCTGCCGACGGTGCTCTTCGAGCACAACGTCGAGACCATGATCTGGCGACGGTACCACCAAGTGGAGTCAAACTTTCTGAAGCGGCTCTATTTTGACTACGAGCAGGGAAGAGTCGCACGGACGGAACGTGCGGCCTGCGCCGAATTTGACGTAGTACTGACAGTATCCAGGGATGACGGCGAACTTCTGAAGCAGGACTTTGGTCTGAAAACATACACGATGTTGCCGACCGGCGTCGACGTGGAGTATTTTCAACCTCAGACCGGCGAGATCGCTGGACGCCTGGTGTTTTGCGGATCGATGGATTGGATGCCGAATATCGACGGCTTTTGGTGGTTCTATCGGTCAATCTACCCGCGAATCCGAAAGGCCTTCCCTGCAGTATCCTTTGCAGTTGTTGGGAGGCGTCCCGGACCGGAGATAGTGGCCACTACGCACGCCGACAGAGACACTTTGGTTACCGGCACAGTTGATGATGTGCGTCCGTATGTCGCGGCGGCGCAGCTCTATCTGGTACCACTGCGGGTCGGCGGCGGGACAAGAATCAAGATCTATGAAGCGATGGCCATGAAGAAATGCGTCATCTCCACCTCGATCGGTGCCGAGGGACTGCCGTTAGTCAATGGCGAGCACCTGGTTATCGCCGACGGCGAGGAGGCATTTGCCGATGCCGTCAAGGAATTGTTGCTTGACGCCAACAAACGTAGTAGAATTGCCGAAGCCGGATACCGGCTGGTGACGGAACACTATTCCTGGAGCCGGGCCGCGAGTGTGTTGTATGACGCCCTGAAAGCGCTGGTGGCGTCCAGAACTTCGTCCTGAATTGCGGGGGCAATGAGGCGGTCATGAGAATCTCGATCTTCGGCATGGGTTACGTAGGTGCGGTCACGGCGGCCTGCTTGGCGAAAGAGGGGCACCGCGTCATCGGCGTCGAAATCAGCAAAGACAAGGTCGAGCAGATCACTGCGGGCAAAAGCCCGCTCGTTGAAGACAAGATCGTTGAGATCATCAGCGATGTGGTGCGTCAAGGTACGCTCTCCGCGACTATGGACGCGCGTTCTGCGATCAACGAGACCGATGTCTCCATGATTTGTGTCGGTACGCCGTCGCGTCCGAACGGCGACGTCGACCTCACGTTCGTTACCCGGGTCAGCGAGAAGATCGGCCAGGTGCTGAAGAATAAGTCGGGCTTCCATACCCTGATTTATCGTTCGACAATTCCGCCCGGCACAACCGAAGAGGTGGTCATCCCGATTTTGGAGGAACATTCCGGCAAGCGCGTGTATCTCGATTTTGATGTCTGCTTCAATCCGGAATTTCTGCGCGAGGGCTCGGCCGTCGACGATCTCTATCATCCGCCCTTTACGGTCGTGGGCGTTCAATCCGAAGGTGCCGCGGAGGTTGTCAAGCAGTTGTTTTCCTTCGTGAACGCACCGTTTGAAGTCACAACGATCCGCACCGCCGAGATGGTCAAGTATGTCTGTAACGTGTTCCACGCGCTCAAGATCTGTTTTGCCAATGAAATCGGCACACTGGCACGCCGATTCGGAATCGACGGCCACGAAGTGATGCGCTTGTTCGCCCTGGACACCAAACAGAATATTTCGCCGATGTACCTCAAACCCGGTTTCGCTTATGGCGGCTCCTGTCTGCCCAAAGATGTGCGCGGGTTGTTGTATCAAGCTCGGAAGATGGACTACGCGGCGCCGCTGATTGCGGCCATTCCGCCGTCCAACGACCAGCAGTTGGACGAAGGTTTTCAACTGGTGACTTCATTCAAGAAGAAGAAGATCGGCTTTCTCGGACTGGCGTTCAAGGGCGGCACTGATGATTTACGCGAATCGGCGTTGGTGCGGCTCGCCGAACGCCTGATCGGCAAAGGCTATGAACTGCTGATCTATGATCGTCACGTCAATCTCGCGCGCATCTTCGGCTCCAACAAGGCGTTCATCGAGAAAGAAATTCCCCACATCGAAAAGCTGTTCGCCACCTCGATCGACGAAGTCGTGTACGGGTCGGAAGTCATCGTTGTCGGTAACTACGACCCCGAGTACGCCTTGGCCCTCAAGGCCGCGCGCGACCGCCGGATTGTCGATCTGGTGCGCATCAGCGACAACCCCGCGGCTTTGGGTGACAATTATCATGGTATCTGCTGGTAGCGACACGATCCTGGTTACGGTCGTCTTGCCCGTGCGTAATGAGGGGCGCTACATTCAATCAGTTCTCGAGGATCTGGCGGGGCAGTCGCTGTCGCTCGATCAGGTCGAGGTTCTCGTCGTCGACGGCTCCTCCACCGACAACACCAAGGCCGTCGCCGAAAACTATCGCACCGTTTTTCCTCACTTTCGAATTCTCGACAATCCCGGTCGGCTGGCCTCCAAAGCGCGCAACATCGGCGCCTGCGCCGCCCAAGGCAAGTACATCGCATTCGTCGACGGGCACTGCCATATCGTCTCGCCGACGATGCTGGCCGATATGGTCGCGCTTTTCGAGAAGACTGGCTCGGATGTCCTCTGTCGCCCGCAGCCGCTGACCATGAGCCCGCAGTCGACGTTCCAGAAGGCTGTTGCCTTGGCACGCGCCTCCACCTTGGGCCATGCACTTGACTCGACCATCTACTCCAATCGCGAACGCCCGGTGCGGGCCGCCTCCTCCGGCGCCATGTATCGCCGCGAGGTTTTTAAGACCATCGGCTACTTCGACGAATCGTTCGATGCCTGTGAGGACGTCGAATTCAACACTCGCGCCGACAAAGCAGGACTGGAAGCATACATCTCACCGAAGCTGACTGTCGAATATGTTGCCCGTCGTAATCTGGCCTCGTTGTTCAAGCAGCTCTATCGCTATGGCTTGGGTCGCTGGCGGCTCTACCGCAAACACCCCAGCACGCTGGGAGAAGGCGCCCTGATCACGGCTGCCTTTACCTTCGGCGTTATCTTCTTTCCGCTCACTTGGATGCTCTCACCCAAGCTCGGCGCTCTGGCAAGTGCGATCGTTGTTCTCTACTTGTTAATCGTGTTGATCACATCGCTGCTCATCGTCCGCCGCAAGGCCGCCGGATGGCTGATCTTCTACTTGCCCACCATCTTCTTCGTCATTCACTTCGCCCTCGGCTATGGTTTCCTGACCGGCATCATGCGCAGCCGCACCTGAGCAAAGGGCCAAGATGAGCGCCGGCAAGTTCGTCGTCATGTACGTCATCGGCTCGCTCGGCAACGGCCGCGCCGGCACCGAACGCAGCCTCCTGACACTTGCCTCGTCGCTTGATCGTGCTCGCTTCGAGCCAATCATCGTCAGCCTGCAGGACTGCGAATTTGTCCGCGCCGGCGATGCGCAAGTCGAGACCCACTGTCTCGACCTCGACCGGATGTTTACCCCGAAGTTCCTGCGTCAACGTGCCAAGCTTGCTGTCCTGATGAGCTCGCGCAACGTCGCCGTTGTCCAGACCTTCTTTACCGAGGCGCACCTGGTGGGCGGCTCTGCCGCGCGCCGGGCACAGGTGCCGGTCATCATCTCTTCCCGCCGCAATCTTGGCTATAGTTTCGGTTGGAAGGAACGGTGCTACCTGCGCCTCGCCAATCGCTACCCCCATCGCTTTCTGGCGAACTCCGAAGCTGTAGCTGACTCCATTGCCTGCCTCGAGCATCTGCCGCGCGACCGCTTTGATGTTATCTACAACGGCGTCGACCTTGCGCCGGTGCTGCACGGTTCGCGTCCCGCACGGCCAATTGTCATCATGACGGCAAACCTCCGGCCAATAAAGGCTGTCGACACCTTGATTGATGCCGCAAGGATCGTGAGTGTGAGTCGTACCGATGTGGCATTCAGGATCATCGGCGATGGGCCGGAACGAGGTCGTCTGATGGCGCGGGCTGAAGCGCTTGGGGTTGGCGGCCAAGCGCAGTTTCTTGGAAGCCTGAACGATGTCCGTGCCGAGATAGCCTCCGCCACGATTGGTGTCTTGACTTCACGCTCGGAGGGGTTCTCGAATTCAATCCTTGAATACATGTGCCAGGGGCTGCCGGTGATCGCAACCGACGTCGGCGGCAATCGGGAAGTCATCGACGACGGCCGCACTGGCTGCCTGATTCCAGTCGACAATCCCGCCGCCCTCGCAGAGAAGATTCTCTACTTGGTCAACCACCCCGAGATAGCCGGCGAAATGGGGCGGCGGGGCCGTGCCTTGGTGATGGAGAAATTCTCGCTGCAGTCAATGGTTCGCAATCACGAAGATTACTACTGCCGCCTGCTGGCTGCGGCTGGTCGGTGAGTTGCGCCCGTGAGCGTTCCCTCCCTGTTGCACTTCATCTGGTCACAGCGCGCACTGCGCTACTTGGCCGTAACCGTCTCTGTCCTTTTCGTCCTGGCGATCCTTTACGCTCTTTTCGCGCACGATCTCATCCGCTCGGCTTACGAGGCCAGCGTGGCTGGGCACAAGACGGTCGCGTTTATTGATTTTGCCCGGCACGATCTGCCGTACTATCTGGCGCGTGCCGACCTGATCTTCTGGCAATATCTCTTCGTCGGGATCCCGCTTACTGTCTTGTTCTGGTACGGCTTGTGGCGTGTATCCAAATGGTTGCTGGCGCAGTCGAGTATCGGTGTGGAGCGCCCTGATTCCGCCGCTTCATTCCGCTACGATTGGCTGGTGGCATGCTTCGCCTATTGCGTGCTCACGGCGATCTACTTCTTCCCGACACTCGGCACGATCAACACCGCCCTGATCGGACCGCCGGAAGACAACCTTGCCGGCTACTGGAGCTTGTGGTGGGCTAACGACCAAGTACTGCTCGGCCCGCAATCGTTGAGCTTCAGCAATTCCATCTACTTCCCTGAAGGGTCAACCCTCTACTACTTCGCCTGGTCGTTCTACAATCTGTTGTTCACCTTCTTAATGCGATTGTTTTTCGATGGCGTGACCGTCTTCAATCTGGTGTTGCTTCACGGCTATCCGCTGGCCGGGCTGGGAGCATTCCTGTTGGTCAAACGCGTGACCGGCAACTCGGCTGCCGCGCTGGTTGGCGGGTTTTTGTTCGCCTTCAATCCCAACCATTTCCAGCACTCGCAACACCATATCCACATCAACTCAATTCAATTCATACCGTTCTTTGTCCTGACCTTCTGGGATGCTGTCCGGTTTCGCAAGACCTCCAGCCTCGTCTTCGCCGCGGCGTTGTTCCTTCTGAACACACTCTGCGACTGGACTTACATGATCATGGCGGGCTACTTCATGGCGTTTGCCTATCTCTATCTGGCGCTGTGCAATCGTCGTTGGTGGTTAGGTGATTTTATTAAGCGCTCAGTCGTCATCGTCGGTGCCACCGTGTTGCTGCTCTCACCGTGGCTGGTACCGATGGTGAAGATTGCGCTCTCAACCGCCGAGTCGGATGTTGGCGGCCGCAACACATTCGTGACGGACTTTGGCGGTCTCGTCGTGCCGGGTTTGGCGCACCCGCTCGGTGACTGGGAGCCAATTCGGGCAGCGAATACCAGCTACACCGGTAACCATCACGAGGCCGCCGCCTACCTGGGAATCATTACGATCCTGCTCGTTCTGTCGGCAGGCCGGCAGATAGTTCGGGTGGCGGCGCGTTGGTGGCTGGGATTCACCGCGTTCGCGGTACTGGCCTTGGGCCCGCAACTGCATCTCTTCGGGAAGTCGCTGCCGATCGGCCTGCCGTATACCGTCATCGCCTACATCCCGTTCCTGGCAAATCTCCGCGCACCGGCGCGCTTCATCGTCTATGTCTACTTGTTCTGGGCAGTTATCGTCGCCAATGCACTCTCGATTCATTGGCGTTGGCTTAGCGGCTCTTCCAAAGGCCGCCTGCTATTTGCTGCTCTTGTTGTCTTGCTTGGAGTTGACTTTTTCTCAGTCTGTCGTGAGACGACACCGGTCACGTCGCCCTCGATCCTCGTACCTCGCGCTGACGAACCGGCGCCGCGCGCATACATGAATCTGCCGAACGACTACGTGCCCACCATGTACTACATGATGCAACAGACCATTCACGGCATTCCGATCGTTGAGGGCGCAGCCACCCGCAAGATCGGCCGGTCGCTGATCGACCGTCTTGATTTCGCGGACCTCGACCACCAGCAACGACAACTTGACTCTGCCGGTGTCACGCATGTCGTCGTCCACAAGTATCTTCTTCCCGACACCGCAATGACGGCAACGTATTATCGGGCGAAATATGCCACCTTGCGTGAGGACGACTCCTGTCTGGTGCTGCTGGTCAATCGGCCACTGTAGCAGTGCGTCCGAAGGACGCCTCCCGAGTTATTTTGATTGCCGATCGCGTTGTTTGACTTCAAAATCTGACTTGTGAACTTTGTCAGACCTAAGGTTTTGCTGATTCTCGTGACCGCGCTGTTCCTCGTCGCAGCTATGGCGGTACCCGCATCGGCAGTGACCGGCTTCGGCTTCGGCGCCAAATTGGGCCAGGTCACGGAATACGACAACCCGGATATCAAGATCTCGAACTTGAAATTCGACGACTTCAAGTTCTTTGGTGTCTTCGCCAAGTTCGGACGCAGTGCTTTCGACCTGGAGGTTGGCTTCGAACGTTTCGATGACCGTGAGAAGCTGGAGCTGTTTGGGGAAGAAGTCGAGGCGGAGACCAAGGACTGGATCGTACATACGACGGGGAAGTTCGTCTTTGCGTTTCCGCTGCTAAAGCCTTTCGTCGGCGCCGGCGTGGCTTCGCACTCGGTTAGCTACCGCTACTCCGGTCCGTTGGGCGAGTATGAGGATGTGACCATATCGATTCCCGCCGATAAAACCCACTTTGGCTACCATCTTGTGGCCGGCGTCAAGTTGGATATGCGTGCCCTTCCGGTCGACCTGTTTGTGGAAGGGAAGTTCCAGAAGGTCAACAGCAATCCCGACACCGATTTTACTACACTTTCGGCCGGCATCAGCGTCGACTTCCTCTGAAGCGGCGCTGCCCGGCAAGTCCGCCAAGATTTTTTGTGATTGTTTCGCGGCTGTAATCTGATTAGGTTTGCGCGGTGTAAAACCGGGTGAAAACATGCCGCAAATCGATCTGCATAAGACCTATCGCAATCTCGGACGTTATCGCCAAATTGTTGCCGTTCTGGTGAAATACGGTTTTGGCGAAATCCTCGACCGCATGAATATCATCGGCTACCTGCAGATCGGCAGCCGCAAGTTGTTCGCGCGCCAGCACGAAATCGCCTCGCTCAACTGGGCCGAACGGATCCGCCGGGCGCTCGAAGAATTGGGGCCAACCTTTGTCAAAATGGGGCAAATCCTGTCGACGCGTCCCTTTCTGATTCCCGCCGAACTGACCCTCGAATTGACCAAATTGCAGGACCGGGTGGCGCCGTTTGAGTTCGCAGAAGTCAAACGGATCGTTGAGCATGAGTGGGGACGGCCCATCGATGAGGTGTGCGCCACCTTCGACGAAGATTCGAGCGCATCCGCGTCGCTCTCGCAAGTCCATCGCGCTACGCTGAAAGACGGTTCGCCCGTGGCTGTCAAAGTGCAGCGGCCTAACGTCTCGGAGATTCTGGAGAAGGATTTGGCGATTCTGCGCGACCTGGCCGGCTTGCTGGCGCGATACGTGCCGGAGACGCGCCCGTTCGACCCGGTCGCCATCGTCGACGAAGTCTGGAAGACTGCGCGGCAAGAGGTCGACTTCGGCGTCGAGGCGCGCAATCTCGAAATCTTTGCCCGCAATTTTGCCGACGACAGCCGTATCGTTCTACCGGAAATCCACTGGGAATTGTGTACCAGCAAGGTCTTAACGACGAGTTATATCGACGGCATCAAGATTTCCGAGATCGACCGGCTCCGTGCCGCCGGTATCGATCCAGCGGAGATCACCCGCATCGGCGGCCAAATCGTCGCCCGGCAAATCTTCGAGCACGGGTTCTTCCATGCCGACCCGCACCCGGGCAACCTCTTTGCCTTGCCGGGGAATCGTATCGCTGTCGTTGATTTCGGCATGATGGGACGCCTCTCCCGCAGCTCGCTGGAACTGGTTTCCGATTTGGTGGTGGCCGCTACCGGCGACGATTCGCGCCGCCTGGTGAGGGTTTTGCAGAATCACGAACTTCTCACCGACGACATCGTGCCCACCGTCCTGGAGAGCGACCTGTCGATGTTTCTGCACCGCTACAATGGGGTGCCGCTCGCCAAGCTGGATATGCGCTCGATGCTGCTCGACGCCTATCGCATCATCACCGCCCACCACATCAAGTTTCCACCGGAGTTGCTGATGCTGGGCAAGGCGCTCGGCACCTACGAGGAAGTCGGTCGCAAACTCAACCCCGAGTATAATCTCGTCTCAGAACTCAGCCCCGCGATCAAGAAGCTGGCCTCGCGCAAGTTCGAGCCACGCCAAATCGTTTCGGAGATCGGTTCTTACTTCGCCGACCTGCGCGAGTTGATGATTAACGTCCCGTTTGAAATGCGGCGGATCGCCCGCAATCTTCGGCGCGGTGAGCTTTCGATCGCCTTCGAGCACAAGGGATTGGAACGACTGATCCTCGAACTCGAAAAGGCATCCAATCGCCTCGCCTTCGCCATGATTATCGCCGCGATTATCGTCGGCTCGTCACTGATCATGACCCGCCAAATCGGCATGACAGTGTACGGCTTTCCCATCCTCGGCCTGATCGGCTTCGTTACCGCCGCCGTGCTCGGCTTCTGGCTGGTCATCGCCATCTTGCGATCGGGGAAGTTGTAGTATGACCGCCTCGGGAATGACTTATTCGCATTCGCGGCTCGAGACCTACGAGTCGTGCCCGCTCAAGTTTAAATTCCAGTATATCGACAAAGTCGAAGTTCCTAAACGCGATTCGGTCGAGGCATTCCTTGGCTCGCGTGTGCACGAAGCCCTGGAAGCACTCTACCGCGGCGTCCTGATGGGGAAGATCTGGTCAAAAGAAGAGTTCCTTAAGGCTTACGCCGATGTTTGGGAAAAGGAAAAACACGAAGACATCTTCATCGTCAATAAGCAGTACACAATCGATGATTACTTCCGCCAGGGACATAAGGCGCTCTCCGACTATTGGGAGCGCTACCATCCGTTTGATGCCGAGCAGACCATCGCCCTTGAAGAACGTGTGACTCTAAGTCTTGATGACACCGATACCTTCAAAATCCAGGGGTTCATCGACCGCATCTCCAAGACCAAGGACGGCGTCTGGCAAATCCGCGACTACAAGACCAAGCGGCGGTTGGCAACCCAACAGGATGCGGATCAGGATCGCCAATTGGCGCTCTACCAAATCGGCCTCCGGAGACGCTTCCCCCAAGCCGACAAGATCGAATTGATCTGGCACTATTTGCTCTTTGATGAGGAAGTGAAAGCGATCCGTGAACGGACCGACCTCGAGAAACTCAAGATCGAAACCATCCACTTGATTCAGGATGTTGAGGAAGCGATCAAGGCCGATCGTTTCCCGTATCGTGAATCCGCTCTTTGTGATTGGTGCGATTACTTCGACATCTGCCCCGCAAAGCGCCATCTGGCCCAGGTGCGCCTGCTGGAGCCGACGGAGTTCAAGAAGGATGACGGTGTCCAACTCGCCGACCGGTTCACCGAAGCCTATTCCCGAAAATCCGAATTGCAGAGGCAAATCCGCGAAATTGAAGAAGAGCTGGATAGTATCAAAGAAGAAATCTACCGCTACGCCCAGCAATTCATGATGACGAAAATCTACGGATCCAGCCGCCATGTCAATGTGACCGTCAAGCCTACCGTACGGCTGCCCGCCAGCGATGACAAGCGTGAGAAACCGGTGCGTAAACAGCTTGAAGAATATCTCAAGAACACCAAACTCTGGGAAGAAGTCTCCCAGTTGACACCGGCGCGATTAGTCAAGCTCTATGAAACCGGGGAACTGGCTGATCGGGTCCGGGCCGAATTATCGCGCTTCCTGATTCCGACCATCGAGAAACGAGTTCGGATTGGTTCGGCCAAGGACTACGACGAAAACTTCGAGATGTAACTCCGCTTTCGACTACAACTCTCAAGAATATGAGTGGGCGCGACGCAGGCCGTATCTCTAAGTCGGTGTTAGATAATAAATTACAGAGACAATGCCCTGCCTGAGCTCCGCGAGCGCGTCAGCTCTGTTCGCTTTTGATACATCCCCGACGGTCGCTTTCACCTTGACTTTCGCGCGGTGTTTTCTATATTCCAACCGTCTGCGTAAGTGTACTTCTCGCGTTGCTCTATTCACCGGAATAGGGCCGAGCTAAATGAAATCTATTCGTCTGAAAGGTATCGGCTTTTGACCACGCAAGGCCGGTTTACGCGAGAGTGAGTTCTTCCTCAAGTTACGGAGAGCTTTTGTGAGCATCCTACGATCGATTGCGACGCTCGTCTTCTGCCTGGCTGCACTCCCTTCATTCGCCTTAGCCGCTGGTGGAGACCATCCCTGGAGCGACTCGTTGGCCGCCAAAACGGCGCTGGCGGGGCCAAGCCTTCAGGAAGTCCTGAGCACTTTGGGTTATTCGATCAACATTGCCACCGACGAAGTCAACGCTACGGTCTTTAAACCGCAGGCAAGCGCTACGTCGGCGGAAGTGACCTTGAAGTACCGCGGGTCGGCTTCGTTGTCGAATTTCGGCTGGTATCCGCGAACGACGCCGGCGGCTAAGACGCTGTTGATTGCCGCCAACGCTCCGGTCGGCACGATGGTGTCGGTCCCAACCGAGTCCGACTCGGTGGGGCTGTACCTCGGCCCGACCTTGTTCGATGATACCTGGTACACGACGAAGGGCCTGAATTGGGACGGCTTCAAACACGCCCGCATCTTCGCTACCGGCGAAGTCGGTCACTATGTGATTGCGTGGGAAGATCTGGCCGACGGCGGCGATCAGGACTATGAGGATGCGGTCTATGATCTGCTTTTCGTCAATCCCAACGCTCTCCATCTCTCGTTCGTCGGGCAAACCGAGTACTTGTTCTGCACCGAGCAGGAAATCTGCTTTGATGTCAACGTCACCGGCGGTATCGGCCAAGTCACACTGCAGCAGGAAATTGGCGGCAATTTCCTGACGATTCAGTCGGGGCTGACACCGATTTCGTATCAGTCCTGCTTCCTGCCGTGGCCGGTCGACTCCGTGCATCGCTTCGTCTTCAAGGCGACGGATGCGGAGAACAACACGATTGTCGACACATTCGCAGTTACCGTCAATTTCCGCGAGAATCCGATCCTGACCCTGACCGACGACTTTGTCGATACGACCATCTGCGACCTCGATTCGATCTGCATCGATGTCGCCGAAGCGCTCGATTACGACAACGATCTCTTGCAGTTTACACTTTTTGATAGCCCGCCGGCGTCGATTGACTCGGCTACCGGCAAAGTCTGCTTTCTGCCGACCACGGCCGACTCGGCGTTGTATCAGTTTATCATTGTCGCCTTTGACTCGTGTTGCCAGTCCTTCGGCTTCCCGGCGGAACCAGGCGAAATCCTGCCCTGTCCGCGCGACACTCTGTATGTGATCGTGCGCTATCAGGCCAAACCGATCATTACAACAATTCCCGATACGACCATCGCGCTCTGCTCCACTTCCTCGAGCCAGATCTGCTTCCCAGTGACCGCCGCGACTGAGAATCAGCCGGTTCCGGTCGATCTGGAATGCGGTCCGGGCGCGATTAGCGACGGGCAACTGTGCTTCAATGCCACCTCGTCAGGTGACTACACATTTTGCTTCTCTGTGCCTGATGCTTGCGGCGGCTTCGTCCGCGACACTGTTCATGTCAATGTGATCATCGACAATCTTCCGCCGGTTGCGAACGCCGGACGGGATTCCACACTGAGCCTGTGTGCCCCGCAGCCGATTTGCTGGAATGCCGGCTGTTCCGGCGCCGATCTGGCGACCTGCGAACTGGTCTCACCCATCGGCACTTTCAACGGCAGCCAGATTTGCTTCACTCCCGCAGCGACCGGAATCTACACGTTCGTCCTCCGGGCAACCGACCTGTGCGGCAACGTCGATCTGGATACGGCGATTGTCAACGTCACTGTCAAGCAGCCGCCGGTTGCGCTGGTTGCAGACACGACGCTGAAACTCTGTCAGCCGCAGTCAGTCTGTCTGCCGGCCTCCTGCAGCGACCCTGACGGCGATCTGACCTCCTGCTATCTGATGAGCGGGCCGGGGACCTACACCGGCAGCCAGATCTGCTTCACTCCGGATACTTCCGGCACTTACCGCTTTGTCGTCCGTGCCCTCGACGCCTGTGGCCTGGCCGATTGGGATACCGGCTATGCCGTGGTGACGGTCAACCGCCGGCCCGATGTTCAGCCCGGCGGCGGCAGCTACGTGCTCTGCGAGCCCGGACTGATCTGCGTACCGATTAACGCCAGCGATCCGGACGGCAATCCGCTGACCTTCACGACGACCATGGGCACCGTGCAGGGCAATCAGGTCTGCATTAATTCCGGTGGCCCGGGCACGCGCTTGTTCAATTATCAGGTGATCGCGCGCGACTCCTGCAACCGTGCGGATACCGCGCTTTACACGGTCAACGTCAGAGTGAACATGGTGCCGATTCTGACGGCGCCGACTCCGACGCCGCAGAAGCTGTGCGATCCGCAGCAACTTTGCTTCAACGTCACGACCGTTGACTCGATCATCACCAAGCTTGCCTACAGCCTGCTTTCCGGTCCCGGAACCATCAACCCGAATACCGGCCAGGTGTGTTTCACGCCCACCGCTGACGGCAATTACTCCTGGTCGATCGTCGTGCGCGACAGTTGCGGCAAGGCCGACACGGCGCAGACGACCTGGAATGTCGACTTTACCGACCCGCCGACCCCGGTGGTTGTCGGCCCCGATCGCGATACTGTCGTCTGCCTTGATTCGGTGGTGACCAATATCTGCGTACCGATCTCGTATAATGTTATTCCAAACACCACCCTCTACGCCCGCTCGCTTGACCCGGCCGTCGCCTTCAACTTCGAGTCGTTATCAGGATCGGGGACCCTGTGCTTCGATCCGCTGCCGAATGTCGACCGCACTTACACCTTCGCCTTTATTCGCAAGAATGAATGTGGTGATTCAACCATGGCCGAGTGGGATTTTACGATCGACTGGGTCGACTGTGATTCTTCGTGCATTGTGCTCAAAATTGACAAGACGGAATGCGTGAACCTCGGATCAAATGTCACTGTCAACGTTAGCTATGAAGGACGCTTCCCGATCGGCGGCTTCGACATGATGTTTACTTATGATGTCTCCGCCTTCTCCTTCCTCAACGCCTCGCTGGGCCCGGCCGTCAATGCCTGGGAGTACTTTACGTACCGCCTGGGACCCTTCGGCAACTGCACCGGCTCGTGTCCTTCGGGATTGGTCAAAGTGGTCGCTATTGCCGACGCCAATAACGGCGCGCACCATCCGCCGACCGCGCAGTTGACCCCGACCGGCGGCATCGTGCGGCTGACATTCCGGGCGACATCGAACGCGACCTTTGAGGGACAGGTTTACCCGGTCAGCTTCTTCTGGATCGACTGCGGCGACAACGCGTTCTCCACAGTCTCCGGCGATACACTGCTGATCGACAAGATCATCATCGATGCCTACGATGTAACGATTTGGGACGAAGATGATGATGCGCTCTTCCCCGAGGCCAATCGCTACGAGCACATCGGTGCGCCCGACTCGTGTCTGATCGGCGACAAATACGAGCCTTTGCGCTGTGTGGAACTGCGGAACGGCTATATCTGCATCATCGACTCTGACTCGATTGATGCCCGCGGCGACCTGAATCTGAACGGCATCGCGAATGAGATCGCCGACGCCGTCCTCTATACGAATTTCTTCCTGCGCGGCATCGGTGTCTTTAACATCAGTCTGGCGGCCCAGGTCGCAGCGTCCGATATCAACAACGATGGCATTACCTTGACCGTCGGCGATCTGATCTACCTGCTGCGGATCATCGTCGGTGATGTCCAGCCGATTCCCAAGTTGTCTCCGTTCGGCAACACGGCGGCATTCTCCGTGGCCGCCGAGTCCGGCACAACCACGATCTGGTCGGAATCGACCTCCGACATCGGCGGTGTGTTCCTCCAGGCGCGGCTGCCTCAGGGCACCACGGCTGCTGCAGTCGTGTCCGAGTTGGCGGCTGCCGGCCTGAAACTCGACTACGCAGTTGCGGGCGACCAGGTGAACGTGTTGCTGTATTCCGACACGCAGGGCGCCAGGATTGCCGCCGGCAAAGCGCCGATCCTGCGCATCAATGCACCGCTCGAGATCGAGCATCTTGAAGCGGCCGATTACGACGGCAACATGTTGCGCGCATCGTTCGGCAAGCAGATTCTGCCGGAGCAGTTTGCGCTCGGCCAGAATTATCCGAATCCGTTTAATCCGACCACGACCATCAGTTTCTCGCTGCCCCGCGCCACCGACTGGACGCTGACGATCGTGAATGTCAGCGGCCAGGTCGTGAAGCGATTTACCGGCTCGTCTCCGGCTGGCGAGGTTAGTCTGACTTGGGATGCCACTGATATGAACGGCCTGACGGCCGCCACCGGCGTCTACTTCTACCGATTGGATGCTGGCGAATTCAGTGCCACCCGCAAGATGGTCTTGATGAAATAGCCCGCTATGCCGGGCGGCGCCAGTCGTCGCCCGGCCTTGATGCGCAAAGTTCCGATACCGTTTCTTGGGCTAATGGTTTAGAAGATCAAGATCCACTACGTTTGCCCCCACACACTTACGCTAAGGCAAGCGGCGTCCACTCCCTCACCGGACGCCGCTTGCTGTTTTTTCGCAATGCCTTAGTCCTCGATGCGTCGGGACTACTGTGGTTCACTCTGCAAGATCTGCCTCAACTCGTCAGAGAGTTCCTGGCTCATCACCCCTGCGCCGGTCGCAAACTGCAGCACTTGTGACCAGTAGATGTTGCCTTCCAGCAGTACTGGTCCGTCCTGCGTGATCGCAATATCCCAGCCGAGCGACCGCAATTGCGGCGCCAGACTCTGACACGTCAAGGCCATCGCCATGATCTCGCGGAAGTGGGGAAGTTGTTCTCCTGCAATCGCCGCACCGGTTTCCGGATGCGCCGCATAGTGCACGATGCCGGTCTTCGTGATTTGCGCCGCCTCCCCCAGCACGCCATTCTCGTTGATTGGCGCCGCAAACCCCGTGGTGCCGACGTTGTCGATGTACTTGCCGGCGCGCGCAATCTTGAGTAGACGCATCAACACTTCGATTTGGCCGGAGCGGGTGATGTAGGTTACGATCCGTGCGGTTTGCGTAGCGTCGGTCGTGTAACGGTCAAGAAACGGATGCTGTCGGACTCGCTCCTGGATCAGCCATGAATCCGCCACCGCGCCGGCGTTTTCGTCGTACTTCGTGACGGCGATCTTGTCAAACAACTGGAAGAGACTGATCTCGCCATCGACACTGGAGAAGATCTTTCCGCCCTCGAGCTTGCGGCAGACGCGCACTCCTTCGCCGCGATTGGCCCCCACGGCCTTCAGCACAAAGTCCGTAAACGTTCCCGTCTCGATCAGTCGGACGAACTGCTCCCGCGTCTGCAGCGGCGCACCCTGGACATCGTGCCCGCTGAAGCGATCGTAGAAGCCATAGAGCACCGGCATCCGCACGCCCATGGCCGTGAAGAAGCGCTGTGCGACCATTTTCTGAAGTAATCCGTACTCGAATTTGGGGTTAATCGTGCGGTGAATCAGAAAAGCGTGGTTTTTGCTTAAATACCGCCGCTTCTGCTCCCAGCTTAGTTCTCGTCGGCACAGCTCATAGCGGTAGTATTCATGCGGTTCCAGTCCGTTCTCGCGCTGGAGACGATAGACCTCGCAGAGCTGTTTTACGAAGCCAATGCGGTCACGCTTGGCCAGACTGCGGTTGCCATCAGAACAGCGACGTATGAATCGGATGATCGCGGCGGGCGTCGGCTTCATCGGTTCTCCATTGACCTCCAGTCGAGCCATGGTAACCAGATTGAGGCGCGGCCGACAACAAAAAAGGCCGCACGTCGGTGCGGCCTTTCGCGATCGCTTGAGATTTTAGCTTATCGGCGGCGGCGCAGGAATATCCCGCTTCCCAGCAAACCGGCGCCCAACAGGATCATCGTTCCCGGCTCCGGTATGACGGTCAAAGCGTGCGTCTCCTTCAAGACGTCGTTGCCGCAGCCCAGCGTATTCGTGAAATTGATCGCCGAGTAGTCGAAGATGTTGAAATCGGGGCCGAACAGGCTCAAGTCAACACACCACTCAAATACCCAGGTATTGCCGTTGGTCTGACTCGGATTGGCCGGAATCAGCGGATTCGGCTCGAGGTTCTCGGTAAATGTCGCTTCGAACAAGTCCAGACCCAGGTTCTCGCCCTGGCTGACGCGCCATGGGCCGACCGCATTCCGGATCGCCGCATGGTTTCCAAAGCCGCCCGGTACATTCGGAATATCCAGGTAACTCTGCACGCGGTAGAGCCCGCCGTCGCCGGCTTGCGACTGCGCCCGCAGCGCATACTGGCGGTCACTGCCGTCGAATCCGAAGAACAGATCGCCGGCGCCGTAAGTGACATTCCAAACCGACGAATAGGCGCCGTAACCGAAGCTGGAAGTCAGCGACACGTACATCTTGCTGCCGTCAATGGCAAAGTTAAGCCCTTCGATGTCAAACCGCTCGCCACCCAGTCCGGCAGTGCCCGGATTCGGCTGGAACGGATTCGGCTGACCCGGGTAGCCCGGCGCCGGAATGTCCGCTGTGTTGTTGTGTTCATCGAAGTAATTGTTGCCGAAGTCATAGATTGCCCACGAGTAGGCCGGTGCGCTAATCAGAGCAACTGCCATAATCACCAGCAACGTCAGTTTGTTTATCTTCATTTTATCCTCCAAATCACAAAGACAGGATTTCTCTGCCTTATGTGCAAGCAAGGGGTGTGCCGGATGAGCGCATTTTGAACAGTCAGTATCCTTATATGCAACAATGGATTGCGACGACGAGGGGAGCTCGGATCGAATACGACTTCCGTGGGAATTGAGAGGATGTAATCAATCTCGACACCCCGGATTGTCGCCGGATTTTCAAATTCAATATCCCCTTGATTAACAAAGACTTGAGGGGTATCAGCGTGTGTCGATTCCTCTAACAAAAAAGGCTCCCCGTTCGAGGAGCCTTGTAAATCACCGAATTGCTTGCTGCTAAATCACTTGCAGCCAGCCGGCTGTCCGTTTGGACCACTCTTCAGAACGGAAAAGGCAGGGTAAACGTTGCCAGTGCCGTCCGGAGTCACGCCGTAAAGCGAGTTTGACGGGGCAATGAAGCAAGTATCTACCAACACATTGCACACGTCGATTGCACTCTTGGCATCGGCGCTGAAATACAGCGTAGCCAGTTTGCCTTTGGCCTCCGCCAACGGCGGCTTGCCATCGCCGAGGCTGGCAAACATGCCGACCAACACCTGCTGCAGCGAGTCGATCGGCCGAACCGACTTCACGGCGAAGTAGTCCGTCCGCGACGTCCACTGCACGGAGTCGTAGTGCATGCGGAAGCCGTTCCCGCGCACAACGAGCGGGTAGGCAAACGCCGCCAATTTCTGATCATTGTCCCAATTCAGGTCAACCGCGAAGTGGTTCGGCTTCACCTGATGCACAACGACATCGACCTTGTCCGGGCGACCAAATGGATCGCGCGGTTTTCCTTGGGCAAGCAGCATCGCCGAAGCCACCAGCATCACCAACGCCAACAAGACCAAAACTTTAGCTTTTGTCATTAATCTCCTCCCTGTGCTACAAGTCGCTCTATGGAGTTTGCTCCAATTTCCGAATTTCGTTTTCAACAGTCGATCTTACACGCGACTGCGGGTATTGTTTCAGGAATTCGCGATAGGTTTCCAGCGCCCGCGCCTTATCGTTGAGATCTTTGTCGTAGGTCACAGCGATCTTCATCAATGCGGTCGCGGCCTCCTGCGTATTCGGGAAATCCTGGCGCAGTGTTTCAAGTTGAACAATCGCGTCGTGGAACCGCTTCTGTCGAATCAGGAACGTGCCGAGATAGCTGGAAGCCTGCAACCCCAGTTGATTGTTTTTCTGCGAATCAACGATCTTCCGCAATTCCTGCTCGGCGCGCTCGGTCCACTCCTGCTGGAAGCGCGGCTGGCCGATGCGTTCAAAGTAATCGGGCAAATAGACCAGGACATCGAGCGCCTGTGCTGTCAGCGGATACTCGTTCAACAGCGCAACGTACTCCTGCCGGGCGCGCTCGTTATTGCCCTCTTCCTCAAAGCTGCGCGCGCGCGCCAACTGGGCTTGCGCCTGCAAGCCGCTGACTGTGCGGAACCGCTCTTTGAGCCGGTCCAGATAATTGCGTCCTTCCTGATAGCGGCCATCGGCGAAGGCCAGCATCGCCAGCTTTAAGTGTGCGACGGCAATCGTGTTGGAGTCGATCCCGCCGGTGATGATCTCGTTATACATGCGCACCGCGTCCTGCGGGCGGTTCAGCTGGGTCAGATACAGGTCGGCGATCATCGCCTTGGCCGGATCGAAGATGCGGCCGGTCGAATCGACGACCGTCTCCAGCGTCGCCACCGCCGCGCGGTAGTCGCCGACGGATTCATACATCTCCGCCAACAGCCGGGTCGCCATCATCGTCATCGGGATCTTCGGGAAGGAATCAACAATGCCCTTGTAGTACGCGATGGCACGGCGGGCGCAGTCGCGGGCGGTGACGGAATCCGGCAACTGAACGTAATGTTCGGTGATGTATTTGGGCAACTCGATCACGGTCTCGATCGGGTAGTAGCCGCGTTCTAACGGCGGATATGCCTCCTGCAGAAGGGTGTTGTAAAGCGACTCGGCGGCAGCCCAGCGGTCGTCGCGCTCGGCAAGCTTGCCGGCGGCATACAGTGCATCATGGCGGTGACGCGGCTGGATCGCCGGCGAGGTCAAGAGCAGGTCGAAGATCGAGCGGGCGCTGTCGATCGCTTCCGCCGACAGCAACAGAGCTGAGGCCGCCAACAGCGATCGGCCGGCCAAAAACGAGGCTTCTGCGCTCGCTTTCGAAGTCGTATCGCGCGCATCGGCGTTGGGGAAGTTGCGCTTGAAGATGTCATAGACTTTGACATAGACATCCACCAGCCGCAAGTAGTCCTGCGGCGTGCGCAGTTCCGGTTTGACCGAGTAGTCCTTTGCTGTTTTGTCTGCCAGGAAGTAAGCCTGCTCAACCTCGTAGCGTCGCGCTTCCTCGTCATAGCTGCCGCAGCCGGCAAACCCCAGCGCGCAGGCCAGAAGCCATACTCCCAGGAAATAGATTGGTCTCATCATCACTTCTTTAAGCTGTACCTGAATGTTATCGTCGCTTCCGTGCTTTTTCTCAAATGGACCTGTCGAGTCCAGGAAGGTTGCATTTCCGTGAATTGCTGCCGTCCGGATCGATCGGTCGAGCGGCTACCGGCGCAAATGGTAACAGGTCGCTGCGGCGATGTCAAGATGAATGCCGGTGCCGCGCAGGCTCTTGCCCAATCACAGATTTCCACTATCTTGGCGCTATGAACAACCTCGACACCAGGACGCTTGAGTCGCTCGAGTATCCGCGCATCAAAGCGGCCATCGCCCGCCACTGCCTCTGCGACGGTGGTCGACGGCTGGTCGATGAACTCAAGCCTTCACTCGAAGCACTAATCATCGAGTCCAATCTGCTCGAAACGCTGGAGATGAAGGAGATTCGCGAATACGAAGAGGTCTTTCCACTCGAAAGTGTCGAGCGCTTCGAGCCTCTCGTCGACAAAATTCGCGTGGCCGGCTCGATCCTCGATCCCGAGCAGCTCAAGCGCGTCGCTGACTTCCAGCGGACCATCGTCGCTCTGTCCCAGTATCGCCAGCACAAAGCCGAAAAGTATCCGCGCGTCTGCGCCTATCTTCAGCGCTTGCAGCCGCTGCAGGATCTGATCCACCGGATCGACCACGCCATCGATCGCGGCGGCGAAATCAAGGACTCGGCTTCCGACCGGCTTCGCCGTATCCGCGCCGAAAAAGTTAATGCCCGGGCACAGATACTGACGCGGCTGCAGAAGGTCCTCGGCGAGAAATCGCATCGCTCCGATCGGCTGGACGACATCGTCACCGTTCGCGACGGCCGCTACGTCATCTCCATCCTCGACAGCGATTTTAATCCCAAGACCGCCGTCGTCCACGATCGCTCGCGTACCGGCGCGACGCTGTACGTTGAGCCGACGGAAGCCATCGAGCTCAACAACAAGCTCAAGCAGTTGCTGATCGACGAAACCCACGAAATCGAGCGGATCCTGCTCGAGTTGTCGGAGCTGGCGCGCTCGCACGCCGCGGAACTGACGGAGAATTGGGCGGTGTACTCGCGGCTCGATTTCCTTCATGCCAAGGCAGCTTTTGCGGCGCAGATTGACGGTGTCATGCCGCTGCTGCGTCCGGAGCCGCAAATCAGTCTGCAGGCCGCTTACCATCCGCTCTTGCTGCTGGGTGCGAAGCAGAAATCCGAGGTTGTGCCGCTGTCGGTGGAACTTGGCTTTGATCACAGCGTGATCATCATCACCGGCCCGAACACCGGCGGCAAGACGGTGGCCATGAAGACCGTCGGACTGCTGATCCTGATGGCGCAGTCGGGGATCCTGATCCCTGCCGACGCCAAGTCGCAATTGGGGATTTTCCAGCGCGTCTTCGCCGACATTGGCGACGAACAGTCGATCGAGTTATCACTCTCCACCTATTCGGCGCACATCGCCCGCATCACCCAGGCGCTCGAACACGCCAACCCTCAGACGCTGCTGCTGTTTGACGAATTGGGCGTCGGTACCGACCCGAAAGAGGGTGCCGCACTGGCGGAGGCCATCATCGATCACGTGGTCCGCTCCGGTGCCAAGTGTATCGTCACGACCCACTACTCGGCGCTGAAAGCCATTGCCGTCGGCAATCCCAAGGTGGAGAATGCGTCGATGGAATTCAATCGCGAAACGCTACAACCGACTTATCGATTCCGCACCGGCTTGCCAGGGTCGAGTTACGCCCTTGAAGTCGCTTCGCGACTCGGTATGCCGCCGACCGTGCTCAGGCGTGCGCATGAATTGGTCGGCTCGCAAGAGCGCTCCTTGGCGGATTTGATTGCCAAGCTTGAGGCGGAATTGATGGCGGCCGATGCCGACCGCTTGGAACTACGCGAGCGGCTCCAGCGGGCCGATGCCCTGGAAAGTTCTCGTCGCGCTGAGAAAGAGAAGCTCGATGCCCGCGAAAAACAATTGCTCAAAGAAGGTTATGACGACGCCAACCGCCTGGTCGAAGACACCCGCAAGCGCCTCGAAGCGCTGATGACAGAGATCAAATCCGAGTCCGCAACCAAAGCCGATCTGAAGCGTGCGCAGAAGTCGATTGACGAGCTGCGCCGGGAGCTGTATGAAGGCGCACGGCGAATGGAGCCGCAACGCGAAGCCGGCGCGCCACCGGCCGCCGGCGACCGGGTATTCATCGAACGGCTGCAGACCGACGGCGAACTTCTCGAAATCTTTCCGGGCGGCAAGCGCGGCAAGGTGCGCGTGGGCAAGGTGCTCTATACGATGGAGCTGGCCGACCTGCGCAAGTTGGAGAGCGATCTCGCGGCGCCCCAGCTCCCCGAAGGCGTGAACTACCAGCCGTTTAAGGACGACGTTGAATTGGAGATTTCGCTGCGCGGACTGACCGTGGACGAAGCCCGCGACCGCCTCGACAAATACTTCGATGAATTGGCGCTGTCGCACGCACCGTACGTGCGCATCGTTCACGGCAAAGGCACCGGTGCGTTGCGCCGACTGGTGCGCGAATATCTCTCCAAGAACAAGATGGTGGAGTCGTTCCAATTGGGCGAGTGGAACGAGGGTTCCTACGGGGTCACGGTCGTCAAACTAAAATCGTGAGCGTCATCAACCCTCTTGACGCAAGTGACGAATCTCCTTCAGGTAAAACTCAATCTGCTTGTCGTCCTTGGCTGTTTCGGCTTGCACCAGCAGGCGCTTGAGCTCAGCCATCCGTCGGTCGCGGTGACGGCGATGGAAGCCGTTGACCAAATCGGTGAATAGAGTATCGAGATCAGCGTTGTGGAAGTCAAGCGCGGCCAGCTCGGCCAGAAGTTGTTTGCGAACCAGGCTGTCAACCTTGTCGATGAGATGTGAGGCCGACACCGGCAGCTCTTCCTCACGCCAGAGCTGGATCAGGCTGTAGAGTTCGGCCAGGTCCTGATCCTCGAAATCAGATGGCGCGACCTTCTCCGCTGCCGCATCGATCAAATCCTCGCGCTGGAGCAACAACGCAATCATGTCGCGATCGAGCGGCGGTCGTGCCTGCTCGCGTGGCCGCGCAATCGGCTTGCGCACCTCAACCCGCACTCCACGCCGCAGCAAATCAATTCCGATGTTGTAGTGCCGGGCGACGTCCTGCAGAAACAACTCGCGCCGAATCGAGTCGTCGATTTTGCCCGCTAATGCCGCCAGCCGTTTAATGGCGCGATCGCGGTCATCCAGCGTCAGATCGTCAAACCGCCGTCCCAACAGCGTCAGGGAGAACTCGACAAACGACTGCGCGCGTGCCAATTGCTCCAGCACTGCCGCCTTGCCACCCTTGCGCGCGATCGAGTCGGGATCCTCCCCCTTCGGCAGCAGGACGACCCGAACATCCAATCCCGCCTCGAACAAAAAGTCCACCGAGCGCACTGCGGCCTGTTGTCCCGCCGAATCGGAATCGAACATTAGAATTACACTTCCCGCCGAACGCGTCAGTAACTGCGCCTGCTCGGGCGTGAACGCCGTTCCGGAGGATGCGACCACGTTTGTGACCCCGCATTGATACAGCGACAGGAAATCAAAGTAACCCTCAACCACGATGGCGGCTTCCGCGCGGCGGATCTCCCCGCGCGAGTGCGACAATCCGTACAGCACTGACGCCTTGTGATACAGCGGGGTCTCGGGTGAATTAATGTACCTGGCCGATTCCGCAGGGTTGAGCGTGCGCGCACCAAAGGCAATCGGTTTCTGCGCCAGGTTGAATACGGGGAACATCAGACGGTCGCGGAAGCGATCATAGATGCGGCCGCTGTCGCTGCGAACAACCAGTCCGGCCTTCTCAAGATCGTCTTCGCTGATCGATTTCTGCTTCGCCAGCGCCATCAATGCATCCCAGCTGTCGAGGGAATACCCCAGGCCGAAGCGCTCGATCGTGGCGTCAACAATTCCGCGCTCCTTGAGATACTGCAGCGTCTTGCGCGAATCCTTTAGCTGCTCGTGGAAGAACTTCATCGCGATCTCGTGCGCAAAGTAGAGCTGATCGTGCTCTCGTGCATCACGTTGTGTCGACTTCTCGGGCAGGGGGATGTTCGCGCGAGCCGCCAACAGCTTGAGCGCCTCGACAAACGGCACGTGTTCGTACTCCATCACGAACGTGAATACGTTGCCGCCCTTATGGCAGCCAAAGCAGTGAAAAATCTGCTTGTCGGCGCTGACCGAAAACGAGGCGGTCTTCTCCTGATGAAACGGGCAGCGCGCCCAATAATTGCGCCCTTTGCGCTTCAACGGCAGATAGCCGGACACCACATCAACGATGTCGGTGGCTTCGCGCACGCGATCAACGATTTCGTCGCCGTAAAACGCCATGGCGGGAATCTACAACAATTGGCGTGTTTCTCAAACAGCTTGCTGCAAAGCCGGAGTATTCAGGTCGATATCGGCCGCACAACTCCGATGCATCCCCGCCGCTGCTATTGACCTGATCCTGTGCGCCGTCTTGACCCTGGCGCGATTCGGCGATTGATTCCACGCAACTTTCCGCCGTTCGGTACGGTAGTTGCTTGAAGGCGGCATGACGGGGTCTCGTGATGGAGGGAGTTGATTCGTGTTTCGTTTTCTCATTGCGGCAACTTTGGCGGTGAGCCTGCTCGGGGACAACCCGCTTTTTGGGCAGGCCGTCACGGGGAAGATCACGGATGCGGAATCCGGCGAGGCTTTGCCCTTTGCCACCGTGCAACTGGCCGGCACGGGTAGGTCGACAGTCGCCAATGTCGACGGCCAATATCGAATCCTCGCGGCGGCCGGACTGGTCGTCATCAAGTTCAGCCACATTGGCTACTTCTCGGTCGTCGACACCATCGAAGTCACCGCGACCGGGGCCGTGCTGGACATCGCACTCCGCAGCTCGCTGGTCATCGTCCCGGGCACGACCGTCTACAGCCGTCAATACGACCCGGCGCAACTGATCATTCTCGAGGCGATCAAACGCAAGCAGGAGATCCTGAATCGGCTCGGCGCCTACGATTATCGGGCCTACACCAAGATGGTGGTCCGCAACCTCAGTCGCCCCGATTCGGTCGAGATTATGGCGATCACCGAATCGCAATCGCAGTCGTTCTGGGAACGCCCCGACAAGTACAAGGAGATCATCATCACCCGGCGGCAGAGCGCCAATCTGGACGCCGTCGACAACCTGGTTGCAATTGGTGAATTCCTGAACTTCAACAAGAACCGCCTCGAGATCGGCCAGTACTCCGTGGTCTCGCCCGTCGCCGAAGACGCGCTGAAGTACTACAATTACTACCTGCTCGATTCTACCTGGGTCGATGGGAAAAAAGTCTTCAAGCTTGAGGCCGAGCCCAGGAACCAGGCCGACGCGCTGGTCGCGGGATATGTCTACATAGCGGATTCGACGTACGATGTTGTCGATGTGGAGGTTGGTTTCAACGAAGGTGTGCGTCTGCCCTTCGTGTCCGGGCTCAAGTATTCCCAGCGCGTGGCGCCGTTTGCGAACCAATATTGGATGCCGGTTGAAATCAAATTCGGCGCCACGGTTGAAATCGACTTCCCGGGCATCCCGGACAAGATTGGCATCGACCTGACGGCTTCCATCTACGATTACAGCTTTGAGATCGATCATCCCGACCACACGTTCGACGAATTCGTATTTGAGGTTGCGGATAGTGCCGATCGCACGGATTCGCTCGCCTGGTCAGCCCGCCAGACGATTCCATTGTCGCTGGAAGAACTTCGCGGTTACGCCCGGATTGACTCGCTCGAAAAGGCGCCTAAACCGCTGGGCAAGCGCCTGGCGACGCTCGGTCTTGGTGCAGCTGCGATCGTGACTTTCGGCGCCGAGGATCTGTTCCGCTTCAATCGCGTTGAGGGCGCCTACGTCGGACTCGCCACCGACCTGACCCCGCATCGCAACCTCGAACTGAAGGTAGGGAGTGGCTTCGCTTTCGCTGCGGAGGAATATCAATATCAGGCAAGCGCGCGCTATCGCGTGCCGGGCCGACCCAAGTTCACCATCGGCGGCGAATACCACCGCCGCGTTGATCAAACGCCGATCGTCGACGCTGATCGCTGCAATCCGACGTTCTCGAGCCTCTTCTTCAAGATCGATCCGGCCAACTACTATTACGAGCGCGGCGGCTCTCTGACGTTGACGTTGAATCCAACGTGGTTTGCGACGCTCAAGACGTCGGCACACGACCTGAAATATCGTTCGTTGTCACAAAATACCGATTACTCGTTGTTCGGCGGGGAAGACCCGTTTCGCGAAAACCCGCCGGTCGTCGCCGGAAATCTGCGCCTGCTCTCTGCCGGGTTAGAGCTGGACTCGCGCAAACTCTGGCGCAACAAGGGCCGCGAGCGCAAACTCGAGACTGTTCAGTACAGCCTGTTGAAAGTGGGCGCCGAACTCAGCGATCCCGATCTTCTTTCCAGTGATTTTGAATACCGCCGCTACTGGGCTTCCTTCAGCCGTCGCCAGCGTACCGCCGGACTGGGCATGACTCAAATCGATCTCTTCGCCGGTGCTGCTACGCGGAGTCTTCCGACGCAGCGCTACTATTACCTCAGCGATTACTCTGAAGTGCTCGCGCCCGAAGAGTCCAAGTTCTTGACGATTGGAGAAAACTTCTTCGCCGGCAATCGTGCCGCCTTCGTCTATGTCCGTCACGACTTCGGGCAATACCTTTTCCTTAGAAGCGGCCTGCCGCTGATTAGGCGTCTGCCGTTTACGCTGGGTGTCCACGGCGGAGTCTTCTGGACGGAGTTCAGGAATCACACGGTCAATTCCGGCGATGATATTTATCTGACGGCTGCGCATCCGTATCAGGAGATTGGATTCAGCCTGGGGAATCTGACCCCCTTCTTGTCGGTCTTCAATTTCGCCGCGTTCTTCACGTGGCAACTTTCTGACTACGACACGAACAAGTTTACGACGCGATTGGGAATTCGATTCTGAGACAGATTGGCTGCTGCGGCAGCGGGGGAATTGCGGACGGATTATTTGACTTCGAACTTGGTAATCTTCCAGCCACCGTCGTTGACGAGATAGAGGAACGAAAAATTCGAATCGGCCGGATCGGATGAGCGCGTAAATGAAACGGTCGCCCGCTTCTCATCGATGCTGAATTTGCGGTTGTACATTACGAACGCCGAGTCCCCGTGCGCCAGTAGGGCAACCAGGCGATTGGGGCCGGAACCTTCCGTAACCGGCCTGGCGAAGTACTTGTCCAATGTGGCCAGATCGCCGGCGTTGATGGCAGTCGTAATCGCTCCGAGGGCATCCTTGATCTGATTGCGTTCAAGATTGGGATCCTTCTCTTTCACACACGCCGCAAAGGCGACAAACAAACCCACCAGAACGAACACCCCCTTCAACTGCCACAACTTCATCAGCATCCGTGCCTCCTACACCACGATTCGAAACGTGGTCGGTTCACCCTCAAGCAACTCGATCGTACCGCCATGATCGGCGACAATCCTTCGGCAAATCGCCAACCCCAGGCCGGTTCCATCGGCCCGCGTTGTAAAATACGGCTGGAAAATGCGTGCGCGCACTTCCGGCACAATCGGTTCCCCCGAATTCGAGATCTCGATTTGAGCGCGGTTGGCGTCGGCCCTCTTCCCTCTAATTGTTATATCGCCCGCTCCCCTAAAGGACTGTAGGGCATTCTGAATCAGGTTGTGAAAAACCTTCTTCATCTCGGCCTGATCGATACTCGCCTTCAGTCCGGGAGCAATCTCGGTTCGAATTTCGATACCGCGCTTCTCGGCTTCCAGCCGCGCTAATACCACTATTTCGTTGACGAAGTCCTGCAAATCAACCAAAACTTTTCCAAGTCGTTGTCCGCGAGCGAGGGAGAGGAAATCCTTAATGATCGAATTCAGCCTGTCGATTTCCTCACCGATCGTTTTGAGAAATCCGCTGTACTCCGCTTGGTTCTCCGTCGGTTTAAACTCCAACCGCAGTCTTTGTGTGGCAATCGCGATGGCGTTCAACGGGTTGCGAATTTCGTGCGCGACCCCGGCCGCCAGCGTTCCTAACTCTGACAGTCGCTCCGCCGCCCGCGCATTTTCCTCGAGTTTCTTTAATTCGGTCAGGTCGTACGCCAACGCCACAGCGCCAGAGTATCGGCCTTCGGCACTCACGATCGGCGTTGACGAGACCAGCAGTTGTCTTTGGTCTCCCTGCGATTGTTGATACTGAAGCTCACCCCGGAACCGTTGTGTGACATCGGTCGAAATCCGCGTCAAGACGAGGGCATCATCGGGGAAAGCGTCGCTGTAAGCTTGGCCCGTCAGCGCCTTTGCCGTCTTGCCAAATAGCTTCTTCGCCTGGGGATTGAAGACGGTGATTCGCCCCTGCTCGTTGACTGCGACGACTGCAGCCTCCAGCGACTGCACGATCTCATCCGTCAGCGAACGTAGTTGCTCGAGACTGCCGGTGGTTACCTGGAGCCTTTTTAGCGAGGTTGCGGCGTAAGCCCCCACGACTCCCAGTGCGAACAAGACTGCGGAGAGGATCGCCAGTTGCTTCAGCGAGTCGGCGTACAGCTCGTGATAGGCATCGAGCGCCATTCCGATGCGCAAGAGGCCCGACGGCATCACATCCGACTTAAACGAGCGCACGACCTCCAGCACCTCCCGGTCCTCGAATTCATACAGCCGGTGGACGATCTCCTCGTGTTCCATCGCTCCGGCCAGGAAGGGATCGGCTTGGATCGCCATCATCCGGCCGATATCGCGCGAGGCCAGCACGATGCCGGAGTCATTCTGGAGCACCACGTAATCAATGGCCTTTTGCCCGCCCATCTTCCGCACAACAAACCCGATACCGAGCGATTCCTGGTAATCGTAGAGCTTGCGCGCTGGAGCGGTGATCAGCAAAGCCCCGGCCTTCACGCGCACGGCGACATAAATCTCGTCGTCGCGCGGAAGGGCGGAAGGCAGCGGTGCCGCAATTGCAAAATATCTGTCGCCGGAGAGGACCGAATCGACCACCACCGCCTGGACGCTGCTGTCGGCAATGGCCGTGCCTGCGGCCTCCGGCCACGATGAAGCGACAATCTCGCGCTCGTTATTCACCACAATAATCTGCCTACACTGATAGCGGCGCTCCCAGACGCCGAGAGAATCGGCCGGGCGCGGATTGCCGTCGAGGATCTGTCCCATCAACTCGGCGATCTCCGCCAGTCGCGAGGAGGAAATCTCTTCCACGATGGTTGACGCGGAGAGGTTGTTCCCGGCCGACGTTACCAGCGCCTGCATCATCGACTCCCCCTCTTGGGCAATCAGCTTCAGCATATTCTCGCGGCTGGACTCGATGCCCGAATAGGCCAGCACCAGGATGATTACGCCGACGATCGCCGTCAGCGCCAGCACCAGTCGCCGTTGAATCATGCCGCGCCCTCTGCCGGCTTTCCATTTGTGTTCATCGCGCCCATGTTATACCTTTTCAAGACGTCGCGAAAGTGCTAATGAAGATCGGATTTCTGCAATTCAAAGTCAGCTTCGGTGAGCCGGAGCGCAATTATCGCCGTGTGGAGAGTCTCCTCGGCGCCGAGCGCTTCGACCTTCTGGTCCTGCCGGAACTGTGTTTCTCCGGCTACTTCATGCCGTCCCGCGCCGAAGCCTTCAGGCTGGCCGAGCCGTTCGAGACCGGCCCAAGCTTCGACTTCGTCCGCAGAATCGCTCGCGACAACGGCGGCGCGGTCGTGTTTGGATTCCCGGAGCGCGCCGGCGACAAGGTCTATAATTCCGCCGCACTGGTTCGTCCCGATGGAACGTGTGCGTTGTATCGAAAGACGCATCTCTTCTACTTTGAGAAGGAATGGTTCGATCCGGGCGACACGGGCCTCAACGTTGTCTCTTACCGGGACATCCGCATCGGAATCATGATCTGCTTCGACTGGGTGTTTCCGGAGGCGATGCGCACCTTAATGCTGCGCGGCGCCGATATCGTCTGCCATCCTTCGAACTTGGTCTTGCCTTATTGTCAGGATGCCATGGTTACTCGCTGCCTTGAAAACCGCGTCTTTGCCGTTACCTGCAACCGCGTCGGTGCGGATCAGCAGGGAGAAGATGAATTCCTATTCACCGGCCGCAGCCAGATTACCGCCACCAAGGGGGAGATCCTCGAGCGCGCCGAAGCCGAAAACGAGATTGCGGTATTCGCCGAGGTCGATCCCCTCCGCGCCCGCGACAAGTCCGTAACCACCCTGAACGATATTCTGTCCGACCGCCGCCCCGACCTGTACTTTTAACAAGACCAACTTCCTGCTCATTTCTGAAGTGGCCAGTTGCGCTGCCACTCAACCGGCTGTTGCCATAGCGATTGACGGTTAGTCTGCTGGGCACTTTTCCGCTAAAGACCCGACTCCCCATGTCCGATAACTTCAAGGAACAATGACAAATCGGAAGTGCCAGCATGGCTGTTAAGAAAGCAAAAATCCTTGTAGTCGACGACGAGCCGGAGATTACCGACATCCTTGAGGCGTTTCTCACGAATGCCGGCCATACGGTAGTCGCCGAAAATTCCGCCGTGATGGGGTTGGAGCGTGCCAAGACCTTCAAGCCGGACATGATCTTTCTGGACATCATGATGCCCCAAATGGACGGCTATGAGATCTGCAACGAACTCAAGAAGGATCCGCTGACCGAGAACATCCCGGTCATCTTCCTGACCGGCAAGGATACCTCCGATGACCAGGGGCGCGGTTTCAAGGCTGGCGGCGATATGTTTATCAAGAAACCGTTTGTCTGCGAACGACTTTTGGAAATCGTCAACGTTGTGCTCCTAAGTTTCGCAAAGGTATAGCTCCTATACCTGAAACTTAAGGGTTGCTGGAAGGATGGTTGTTTGGTGGCAGCCATCCTTTTTTTCTTGACATCTTTTGTGCGGTGCACAAATTGACTCTATGCGAACGATTCGCCGCTATCCCAACCGCCTGCTTTACGATACAACTGTCAGTCGGTTTGTCACTGGCGAGGACTTGCGAGCATACATTCGCGCAGGAGATTCGTTTGCCGTCGTTGACAGCCGCTCCGGCGAAGACCAAACCGCCGCCGTGCTCGCCCAGCTATTCGTTGACGAAATCACGCAAAAACCCAATCAGCAATCCGTCATTGAAACTTTGCGGGGCTTTATCGCCCTCGGAGGAGGATTAGACATGGACATTCTCAAGAAGACTGTGCTGGCTTCAATCGGCGTCTTTGAAATCACCAAGAGCAAGGCCGAAGAAATCGTCGACACGTTGATCAAGCAGGGGGAAGTCGCCAAGTCGAAGCGTTCGGAAGCGATCCTGGAATTGCTCGACAAGGCGGAATCCTCGACCAAGGACTTCAAGGAACGCGTCTCGAAAGACATCGAGACCGCCATCGAAAATATGAAGGTGGCGCGGAAGAAGGATTTGGAGGACCTCAGCAAGAAGGTCGATGATCTGGCCGATTCGGTGCGCCGTCTGGCGGAGAAGATTGGGTCTTAAGGCCGAAGTGCTGTCAGATGGGGGGCCGTACCACGTCGCCTGTCACAACTGACAAAAGAGTGGGGACCACGGCAATGCCTCGGCGCATGTCACCGGATTGCATCCCGCTCCATTGATTTCCGTTGCTTCATTACAGCCGATTTGCTATTTATCCACCGGTTTGGATTAATGCTTTTGGAGGAGTGAATGTCCGGTCATTCTAAATGGTCGACGATTAAACGTAAGAAAGGCAAAGCTGACGCCGAACGCGGGCGTCTGTTCACAAAGCTGATCAAGGAAATCACGGTGGCGGCGCGATTTGGCGGTGGTGATCCCGAGTCGAACCCGCGTTTGCGTACAGCCGTCTTGAATGCCAAGTCCAACAGCATGCCGGCGGATAATATCAAGCGCGCAATCCAGAAAGGTACCGGTGAGCTCGAAGGTACCAGCTACGATGAGATTACCTACGAAGGCTACGGCCCCGGCGGTGTCGCCGTTATGGTCGAGGTCGTTACTGACAACAAGAATCGCACGGTCGCCGAAATCCGGCATCTGTTCAGCAAGTATGGCGGGAATCTCGGCGAATCGGGCTCGGTCGGCTGGATCTTCGCCAAGAAGGGGTTGATCGAAGTCGAAACCGCCAAGGCCAACGAAGACACTCTGCTCGAGCTGGCGCTGGAACACGGTGCGTCCGACATGACGACCGAGGGCGACCTGTTCGAGATCACCACGCCGCCAGAGCTGTTCGAAGCTGTCCGCGCGGCGCTGGAGTCCAAGGGGATTCCGATGGCGAGCGCCGAAATCACGCTGATTCCATCGACCTCTGTCCGGATCGAGGGCAAACACGCCGAGTCGATGATCAAACTCTACGAAGCCCTTGAAGATCACGACGACATCCAGAAGGCTTACGCCAACTTCGATATCGACGACGCCGTTCTGGAGCAACTCAGCGCTCAATGAGAATTCTCGGACTCGATCCCGGCCTGGCCGTGACTGGGTTCGGGCTTGTCGAGATAGATCAACGCGGAACACGGCTGCTCGACGCGGGGACGTTCTCGACCTCCACCGGCAGAATGGCCGAGCGATTGCGCGAGATCTTCCGTCGTACGTCTGAACTGTTGGAACGCGAAAGTCCGGACGAAGTGGCGCTGGAAGAAGGGTTCTACGGCAAGAACGTTAAGGTCGCGCTCAGTCTCGGTCAGGCGCGCGGCGCGATACTGCTTGCTTGCAGTCTGAAGAACATTCCGATTTTTGAATATGCGCCGCGCGAAGTCAAGCAGTCAGTGGTTGGACGCGGCGCGGCCTCCAAAGAACAAGTGAACTACATGGTAAAGGCTCTGCTCAACATTAAGGAACTTCCGGCCGCTTTGGACGTCTCCGACGCCCTCGCTGTAGCGTATTGCCACTTCCAGAGACGAGAGCAGCGGCTGTGATTTCTTCGTTGACCGGCAGACTCAGCTCCAAACACCCGGATCACCTGGAAGTCATCGTCGGTGGGGTCGGGTTCAAACTGCTGGTGCCGATCTCGACCGCGCAGGCGATGCCGCCGAACGGCTCGGAAGTCACATTGTACACTTCCATGCAGGTTCGTGAAAATGCGATTGACTTAATCGGATTTGCGACCCAATCTGAACGAGAGGTTTTCGAGATGCTGATCCAAGTCTCGGGGATCGGCGTCAAGTTGGCACTCACGATTCTTTCTGGAATCAAGGTGGATGACCTGCTGCGATCGATCATCGAAGAGGACAAGTCGCTGCTGTCCACGATCTCCGGAATTGGACCGAAAACTTCGGGAAGATTAGTGCTTGAGTTGAAGGATAAAGTTACCAAGATTATCTCGACCAGCGGCATCGGTGTGACCCAGAAACTGGGTCACGTCGAGGAAGCCGTGCTGGCGTTGGAAGCACTCGGCTACAGCCGGTATGAGGCGCGCAAAGCGGTCGAGGCTGCCGTGGCCGCCATCGGCTCGAATCAAGGTTCGGACGCATTGATTCGCGCGGCCTTGCAGGCCGGCGTCCGTTAGCATGTTCGCAGGGGCAGTATACCACTTGTGAAGAAAGGTCGGGGCCGACTTCGGTCGGCCCATTCTATCGTGGCATGAAAGAGCGGATCACCAATCCCGAGATCATTCAGGGCGAGCGCGATTTCGACGCGACATTGCGACCTGTCCGTTTTGACGAGTTCATCGGGCAGGGCAAGGTCGTGGAGAATCTCAAAGTGTTCATTCAAGCCGCCAAGCAACGGGGCGAGGCGCTCGATCACGTCCTCTTCTACGGACCTCCGGGTCTGGGCAAGACGACGCTGGCGTATGTGATCGCCAACGAACTCGGCGTCGGGATCAAGTCCACTTCGGGTCCGATCCTCGAGAAAGCCGCCGACCTGGCCGGCATTCTTACCAATCTGGCCGAGCGCGATGTCATCTTCATTGACGAAATCCACCGCATCAACCGCGTCGTCGAGGAGTACCTCTATCCGGCCATGGAGGATTTCACGCTCGACATCATGATCGATCGCGGTCCCGCCGCACGATCGGTGAAACTGCCGCTCAAACCGTTCACGCTGATCGGCGCCACGACCCGCGCCGGCTTGCTCACTTCGCCGATGCGCGCGCGCTTTGGCGTCGTCGGTCGCCTGGACTACTACAGCGCCGACGACATCGCCCGCGTCATCCGTCGCTCGGCGCGCATTCTCAAGGTTGAAATTGACGACCCCGGCTGCAGCCAGATCGCCTCGCGCTCGCGCGGCACACCGCGCATCGCCAACCGGCTGCTGCGCCGTATTCGCGATTTCGCCGAGGTCACTGGCGACGGCCGTATCACCGAGGCATTGGCCCACGACAGCCTCGAACGCCTCGACGTCGATGAACTCGGCCTCGACGATATGGACAAACGTATTCTCAATGTGTTGATCGAAAAATTCCGCGGCGGCCCGGTCGGGCTGAGCACGCTGGCCGTAGCCGTCGGCGAGGAAGCGGAAACACTGGAAGAAATCTACGAACCGTTCTTGATACAGGAGGGACTGCTGGAACGCACGCCGCGGGGACGGACCGCGACGACCGCCGCGTTCAATCACCTCAAATCCGAAGTCAAACCGTCACGTCAGGGTAAATTGCTTTAGCATCGGTTGATGCCGAAGCCACTTGGTAACACGCTGTCAAAGATGGGTTATGGAGAAAATTACATACGAGCTTCCTGAGGAACTGATCGCGCAACATCCGTTGGAGAAGCGCGAACGCTGTCGCCTCTTGCACCTCGATCGCGCCAGCGGCGCGATCGCCGACTATGTCTTCGCCGACATCGTCAGCCTTCTGCGCGCCGGCGATCTACTGGTGCTCAACGACACCAAAGTTGCGCGTGCCCGCCTCTTCGGGGTCGGCGGCCAGGCCGGTCGCAAAGTCGAGATCTTCTTGATGGACAAACTCAAAGAAGACGAATGGGTCTGTCTGGTTCGTCCCGGCAAGAAGGCGCATCAGCACGACAAATTCTACTTCTCGGCCCGCGAATACGCGGAAATCGTCGCCGTCCTGCCGGACGGATCACGCCATGTTCGCTTCTACGGCGGCGCCGCCACCGAGTTAATGGAGAAGTACGGCCATATGCCGCTGCCACCCTACATCAAGCGGGAAGACACTTCGGTCGATCGCAAGATGTACCAGACGGTCTATGCCCGCGAGGGCTTTTCGATCGCTGCGCCAACCGCCGGCCTGCACTTTTCCGAGGAGTTGATGACCGACTTGGAAAGACTGGGCGTCGAAATCGCTTACGTCCGTCTGGACGTCGGCCGCGGTACGTTTAAGCCGATCGAAGCCAAACACTACGAAAAGCATGTCATGGATCCGGAGGAATTCTGGATCAGCACCGAGTCTGCGGCGCGAATTAACCAGGCAATGGTAGAAAGACGCCGCATTGTGGCGGTCGGCTCGACCGTCGTCCGCACGCTCGAAGGCAGCTTCGCCAAATTCAACACGATCGCGGCGACGCACGACGAAACCGACGTCTTCGTCTATCCCGGTTTCGAATTCAAGGTCGTCAATGCCATGATCACGAATTTCCATTTGCCGGAGTCGTCGCTTTTGGCTATGGTGGCGGCATTCGCTTCGCCGGAGCAGATACTCGCCGCCTACGGCCATGCCGTCGACAACAAGTATCGGTTCTACTCTTATGGCGATGCGATGTTGATTACATGAAGAACTACGCCATTATCACCGCTGCCGGAGCGGGCTCGCGCCTGCCCGGCGCCGTTGCCAAGCAATATCGTCCCGTCGGTTCCAAACCAATTCTGGCTTGGACCATCGAGCGCTTTGAGCAGGCGTCCTGCATCGACGCGATCCATCTGGTCGTCGCGGGGAATGACCTCAACTACGCCTACGAGTCGATCGTGGCCCGTCACGGCTTCAAGAAAGTCGAGCGGATCGTCGCCGGCGGCAAGACGCGCTTCGACTCAATCCTTTGCGGCCTGCGCTCCGTTCCGGAGAATGCCAATCTGGTCTTCATTCACGATGGTGTTCGGCCGCTTGTCAGTGTACAGGAGATCGAGGCGGTCGGGCGGGAGGCCGAAGCCCACGACGCCGCCATCCTCGCCACTCACCAGACGGAAACGCTCAAACGGGTCGAGGACGGCTTCGTGATTGCCACCCTCGACCGCGACAAGATCTGGGTTGCCCAGACGCCGCAGGTCTTCAAGTACGAGGCCATCATCTCGGCCTATATCCAGGCACTGGAATCAAACCGTACTTTTACCGACGATGCTTCAGTCTGTGAAGCCTTCGGCATCGGTGTCCGGGTGGTGGAGGGCTCCTCCGTTAACATCAAGATCACCACGCCCGAAGACCTCGAATTGGCGCGCCGGCTCCTGGTCGGGACCGCAACCTGAGAGGACTGTATGCCGGCTTTTCGCGTTGGCTCTGGATTTGACGTGCATCCCTTCGTCGCTGGACGACGGCTGGTACTGGGCGGTGAGTTGATCGAGTATCCGCTGGGTCTACAGGGACATTCGGACGCCGACGTCGTCCTGCATGCCCTTTGCGACGCGCTCCTGGGCGCGGTCGCCAAAGGCGATATCGGCCGGCACTTTCCCCCGAGCGACCAGCAATTCAAAGATGTATCATCAACTTTGCTCTTGAACCGCGTCGTGGAGATACTGCGCAGCGACGGCTGGGCGTTGGTCAACGCCGATATCACAATCATTTGCGAGCAGCCAAAGATTGCTCCCTATGTCGATAAGATGCGCGCCAATATTGCCCGCGTTTGTCGCATCGATGATGATGCCGTCTCGATCAAGGCCACGACGACCGAAAGACTGGGTTTTACCGGCCGCGAAGAAGGAATCGCGGCGATGGCGGTCGCGCTCGTTCAACGCTAAATGGAAGTCTTCTTCTCCAAAGCCGACGAAATCCTCAATCTCGTCACGGCTCACAGTCCTCTCTGGATCTACCTCTTCGTCTTCGTCTCCATGCTGATCGAGAACTTCTTTCCGCCGTATCCGGGGGATACTATCGTTTTCATCTGCGGCGTCTATGCCGCCGGCGGTCACGTCTCGTGGGGGTCGATTTACGGGCTGTCGGTGATCGGCACCCTGGCGTCAGTGATGGCGCTTTACTATTTCGGCCGCACACACGGCCGCTCGGCCTTCTCCAGCCACAGCATGCGCTGGCTCGGGGTGCGGCGATTGGAGCACGTCGAGCATTGGTTTGAACGCTGGCACGACAAGGTGCTGTTGGCTTCGCGCTACTTGACCGGCGTCCGCGCGCTGATCGCCGTAATGGCCGGCGTTGGCCGCGTTGGCGCCTGGCGGATGCTTATTTACAGCACCATCTCAACTTTGACCTGGAACTTCATCGTGCTTTATCTGGCGCTACGCCTGCGGCTCGACTGGCACAAGATCGACGGCTGGCTGGCAACCTATAATTCCCTTATTATCGCTGCGCTTTTGATTGTGCTTGCCTTTGTGGCCTATAAAATTGTCCAGCGCAAACGACGCCGGGAGAACGCGTGAAGATTTTGGTATTGGCCGGGGGCGAGTCACAAGAGCGTGAGGTCTCGCTCAACTCCGGCAAGGCTGTAGCCGCTGCCCTGCAATCGGCCGGACACGAAATCAAGATTGTCGACACCTTGAACGGCCGCGACTTGCTCGGTGGCGGCGCCGTGGCTCAAGGCGATTTGCAGACCGGGTCAGCATCCGCACTTGCGCGCAGTAGCCGGTTCGACCTGGCGCTGCCGCAATCGCTGGACGACTGCGATGTCGTCTTCATCGCGCTCCACGGCGGACTCGGCGAGAACGGCACCCTGCAGGCGCTTTTTGATCTCGCCAAAATCCCCTACACCGGCTCCGGCGTGCTGGCCTCGGCACTGGCAATGGACAAACAACGCGCGAAACTGATCATGGATTCGGTCGGCGTCCCCACCCCCCAAACCATCTTCTTCGGTAAGGAGGCTGATCTCTTCCGGTTCTGTGGCGGCGACGAGATCACTGCAGCCGACTACCCAATCGTCGTCAAACCAAATTCCGAAGGTTCAACAGTCGGCATTACCATCGCCGGAAACTACGAGGAACTGATTCACGGCATTCGACTGGCCCTCGATTACGATGATTTCATTCTTCTTGAAGAATATATCCCCGGCCGCGAATTGACCGTTGCCGTGCTCGGCGACGAGGCACTACCCGTGGTCGAGATCGTGCCGAAGGAGGGCTTCTACGACTACGCCCACAAGTATACGTCTGGTGCCTCGGAGTACATCTGTCCGGCGCCGCTGGATCCGCAGGTTGAGGCCGACGTCAAGGAGTACGCTCTGACCGCCTTCCAGGTGCTCGGCTGTCACGGCTACGCGCGCGCCGATTTTCGCCTGAATCCGAAGAATCAACTCTTCTGTCTTGAAATGAACACGCTCCCCGGCATGACCTCGACCTCGCTGGTACCGAAGGCGGCAAAAGCGGCCGGAATCTCTTTCGAGCAGTTGCTGACGCGGATTGTCGAACTCGCCCTCAAGAAGTAGATCGAAATAGTCCGAATGGCAGAACCGGTACGCACGCGACCGCCGCGACGAAACGTTTCCGCCTTGATAATCGTAACTCCAAGTATTATCGTGACCGCACTCCCTCATGGTGGGGAGGGAAAAGTGGACTGCTTGACTCAACCGTTGGAGGTATTGTCGTGGACAAGACTGATCTGCTGCTTGAAGAACTAACGAACGCCTATGGGCCGCCGGGGCACGAATCGGCCGTCGCCGAGATCTTTAAGAAACATGTCGCCAGACTGGCCAAAGTCTCGTTTGACAAGATGGGCTCGATCATCGCCGAACGCAAAGGCACGGCCGCCGATCCGAAGATCATCGTGGCCGGCCACCTCGACGAAATCGGCTTCATGGTCACCGAAATTACCCCCAACGGCTTCCTGAAATTCCTGCCTCTCGGCGGGTGGTGGGGACACGTCGCCCTGGCCCAGCGCGTGCTCGTGGTGGGGAAGAAAGGTCCGGTGCTGGGCGTAATCGGCTCGACACCACCGCACATCCTTGAACCGGAAGCGCGCAAGAAGGTGCTCGACGTCACCGACATGTACATCGACTGCGGTGTGCGCGGAAAGATGGACGTGACCAAGAAACTTGGCATCGGCGTCGGCGACGTTATCGTTCCGGACTCCAAGTTCACGCTGATGGCCGATAACCAGATGATCATGGCCAAGGCGATTGACAACCGCTTCGGCTGCGCCGCGGCGATTGAGACGCTTTGGCGGCTGGAGAAGCAGAAACATCCCAACACCGTCTACGCCGTCGGCACGGTGCAAGAAGAAGTCGGCTGCCGCGGCGCCGGGACCGCCGCCTGGATGATCGATCCTGATTTGGCCATCATTCTCGACACCGGCATCGCCCGCGATACGCCCGGTATTTCCGGCGAACCCAAGGAACGTGTGGGCAACGGCCCCTCGATTCTCGTCTTCGACGGCGGCATGATTCCCAATGTGAAACTGCGTCACTTCGTCCAGGCCACTGCCGACCGGCTCAAAATCAAGTACCACCTGTCGAGCATTCGCGGCGGCACGACCGATGGCAGCCGTATTCATATGTCGCGCGTCGGTGTCCCGACCGTCGTGATCGGTCCGGCCGTCCGCTACATCCATGGCCATAACGCCATCATGTACCGCGGCGATTACGAGGCCTCGGTCAAGCTCGTCGTCGAATTGATCAAGAAGCTTGACGCCAAGACCGTCAAGTCGTTTACGCAGGTTTAGACAACTTCACCGCGCGGTCTCCTCGTCACCGGGGGGACCGTCTGCGCCCGGGGAGATTATGGCACTCAAGTTCTACAATACCTTGACTCGCAAATTGGAAGAGTTCAATTCCATCCACCCCGGCGAGGTGCGCTTGTACACCTGCGGCCCCACGGTCTACAATCACGCGCACATCGGCAACTTCCGCGCTTACATGTTCGAGGACTTGCTCCGCCGTTACCTCAAGTATCGCGGCTACAAGGTTACGCAGGTGATGAACCTGACCGACATTGATGACAAGACGATCAAAGGCTCGATTGCCAAGGGGGTCAGTCTCGACGAATACACGGCCGTCTATATCCAGGGTTTCTTTGAGGACATCGATGCGCTTCGCATCGAGCGTGCCGAGCACTATCCGCCGGCGACGACCCACGTTCCCGAAATGGTGGCACTGGTCAAGAAGCTGCTTGACCGCGGCGTCGCCTACCGGGCCGGCAACGACATCTACTTCTCGATCGCCAAGTTCCCGCACTACGGCAAGCTCTCGCACATGGATCTCTCCCAATTACAGGCCGGTGCTTCCCAGCGTGTCGCTGCCGACGAGTACGAGAAAGAGCAGGTCTCTGATTTCGCGCTCTGGAAGGGCTGGGATCCGGCCGACGGCAACGTCTTCTGGGAGACCGAAATCGGCAAGGGCCGTCCCGGCTGGCATCTCGAGTGCTCGGCCATGTCGATGAAGTATCTCGGTGAGCAGTTCGACATTCACACCGGCGGTGTCGACAACATGTTCCCGCACCACGAAAATGAAATCGCGCAGTCGGAGGCCGCAACCGGAAAACCGTTCGTCAACTACTGGCTCCATTGCGCCCATCTCGTGGTCGACGGCAAAAAGATGTCGAAATCGCTCGGCAATTTCTATACGGTACGCGAGTTGCTCGACCAAGGCCATCCGGCGGTCGCGATCCGCTTTCTATTGATGTCCACGCACTATCGCGCCTCCCTCAACTTCACCTTTGACGGCCTCGACGGCGCCAAGGCGGCGATTCAACGCTTGCGCGACTTCATCGACAACTTGCCCAACGGTATCAAGAATGTCCCTTCCGGCAAAGTTGACGAGTACGTTGACCGCGTCAAACAGGGCTTCACCGACGGACTCGACGACGATCTCAATATTTCGCCTGCACTGGCCGCCATTTTCGACTTTGTGCGCGACATCAACCGCCTCATTGTTGAGGGCGGTATCTCCAGTGACGATGCGGCCAAGGTGATCGCCACCATGGAAGGTTTCGACTCCGTCCTCGGCGTGCTGCACAAGGAAACGGTCTCGCTCGATCAGGAAGTCGAGGCGCTCATCGCTGAACGCATCGCGGCTCGCAAAGCCCGCGATTTCAAGCGGTCGGATGCCATCCGCGACCAGCTGCTCGCCATGGGGATCGTCCTCGAGGACACCCCCCAGGGCACCGTCTGGAAGAAGAAGTTGTAGGCGCCGTAGCTCGGGTCATCAGCGTCCTGAAGTTGAGTCTCCAGGATTCGTTCGCAAGCGCGTAACCCGGCATGCCACCCGGATTGACATTATCGTCACTGGCGCCACCAGATTTTTCCCTTGCTAATTATCGCTTACGAAACCTCCTTTGTAGCGGCGACCCCAGCAAGCCATCTTGCAGACTCAGGAGCTGCGCGTGCAAATTCCCAATGCCTCCACCCCTGCCGACCTGGCCGGCGCTGCCGCCCAGATCGTACTTGACTCCTTCATCGATTACCAACGGCGCTTCGTTGTCATCACCCGTCGTGCTCGCAAACGCTTCGAAGAGCGCGACTGGCCCGGAATTCGAGCGGATTCTGTCGAGCGCATGGATCTCTACGAGGTCTGCCTCACGGAAACCGAGTCCCGCCTCGATGAGCTTTTGCACGACCGTCTCCACGAGCGTCCTCTCTGGCTCGAGATGAAGAGTGCGTTTCCGGCGCTCCTGAGCGGCCGCCACGACGGCGATTTGGCCAAGACCTTCTTTAACTCTGTCACGCGCAAGGTCTTCTCTACCGTCGGTGTTGACCGCGAAATCGAGTACTTCCGCCTCTCAGCCCCGCATCGGACAGCCGTTGCGATGACGGAGATCTGCACGCGCCATCCCGGGAGCCGCCCCACCGCCGAAGCGGTTCGCGAGCTGCTGATTGGCCAGAATTTCAGCATCGCTTGGGAAGACCTCGACCGCGATGCCGCCCTCGTCGCTCAGGAAATCGACTTGTTTCTTTGGCCGATCATCAGCTACGGTGATTTCGAGGCTATTGAAATGATCAAGGCTCCCTTCTTCCGCAACAAGGTCGCCTATCTTGTCGGCCGCATCTGTATCGGCAAGCGCAGTTGTTTGCCCCTCGTGTTGCCGGTTTATCACGGCGATCGCGGCATTTACGTTGATACCGCGCTCCTTGCTGAACGCGACGTCAGCGTGGTCTTCAGCTTCGCCTTCTCCTACTTCCTCGTCGAAATCAATCGCCACGATGCACTGATCCAATTCATCCGCAGCATCCTGCCCGAGAAACCGGTCGCGGAACTCTATGTCTCCATCGGTTACAACCGCCACGGCAAGACCGAGTTCTATCGTGACCTGCATCGCTTTGTTCACCGCTCGCACGAGCAGTTCGTCGTCGCACCGGGACGCGAAGGCTCGGTCATGATTGTGTTCACGCTGCCCGACTACGATTTTGTCTTCAAAGTCGTCAAGGACTACCCCTGTTATCTGCGCTCGCGCGACGAAACCTCGAAAACGACTGATCGCCAAGATGTCATGGAGCGCTATAGTCTGGTTCGTCACCGCGATCGCGTCGGCCGGATGGTGGACACGCAGGAATTTGAAAATCTGCGTTTTCGCAAGTGGCGTTTCTCCGAGCAACTCCTGACCGAATTCGCCGCGGCTGCCCACGATGCCGTCACTCTGGAGCCGCATCACGTCGTCATTCATCACCTCTACCTCCAACGCAAAGTCACGCCGTTGCTGATGTACTTGATGCAGGAAAAAGACCCCGAGCAGGTGCGGCGCGTCGTACTGGATTTCGGCTATTTCCTCAAGGACTTGGCCGCCACCGGCATTTTCCCCAGCGACTTGTTCAACATCTGGAACTACGGCGTTACCCGGCGCGGCCGCGTCGTGCTTTTCGATTACGACGATGTCTGGCCCCTGGAAAAACCGAACTTCCGCGACAAGCCGCTGCCGCGCGACGAATTCGAGGAGATGGAATCGGAGCAGGAGTGGATCGTCGCCATGCCGGATGACTACTTCATGGACGAAATCGAACGCTATTCCGGTATGCCCGATCGCCTCCGCGCCGCATTTCGCCAGGTGCATGGCGATCTGTTCACCGCCGACTTCTGGCGTGACATGCAGCGCCGCGTCCGCGCCGGGGAAGTGGTCGACATCACCCCCTACGACCGCAGCCGCCGCTTTGTTCGTTAGCGCGCCGATTCCGCCCGCCGCCGGCCCTGTCGCTTTGCTGTTGACTTTCGCCGGGGCGCGGCACATTTTACCGCGCGCCTGGGCACAGTTTTCAAACTCCGGGTAAACTCCAAGCCGGTGTAGCTCAGTTGGTAGAGCAGCTGATTTGTAATCAGCTGGTCGGGGGTTCGAGTCCCTTCACCGGCTTTTCATTGGGTTACCAACCGCTATCGTTAGTCTGATATTGTCGTGACTCTGGTTCGCTTCTGTTACGATCTCAGCCTGCTAACACGCGGCGCACGGCGCCGGACCACCGGAAAAAATGTACGCGATTAAGTAGACAACGTCCGAAATCGTCGCGATCCCGCTGCAATCAACGTCACCCGCGAGCGGTGGATTCGGTGCCGGACCACCGCTGAAGATGTACGCGATCAAGAAGACTGCATCTGATATCGATACACCGCCGCTCCCATCAGCATCACCACAGATGTACAGCGGCGGCAGAACGACAATGCTCAGACTGGCTGTGTCGGCCTTGGCCGGTGCGCCGGCATCCACTGTACCGATCGAAAAGAAATATTCGGCCGGATAGGTCGGTTTGCCGTGAATCCGTCCTGTCGTCCCCAGATCCAGTTCGAGACCAAAGGGCAGGTCACCGCCGAATAGGCTCCAGGTATACGGGGGAGTCCCGCCAACCGCCTTTAAATAGTACTCGAAATTGACAGCGGCATAGATGGTGTCGACAAGATCCTGGGCGTGGATGTGCACGAAGCCGTCGCAGGCATCGCCCGTTCCGTCATGGTTTTCGTCAGTTTGGTCGCGGTTGGAGATCATGGGACAATTATCGCAGGCATCACCAATCGAGTCAACATCAGCGTCTTGCTGACCGAGATTACTGACAAGCGGGCAGTTGTCGGACCCATTGAGAAGTCCATCGCCGTCGGCGTCGGGATCGCAAGCATCCCCCAGGAGGTCGCCATCGGTATCAAGCTGATTTGCGTTGGCTACAAGCGGGCAGTTGTCGCACGCATCTCCCAAGCCGTCCCCGTCTTGCTCCAATTGCGAGGTATTAGCAGTGGTTTTGCAGTTGTCAAAACGGTCAGGAATCGAATCCGCGTCGTCGTCGAATGCGAGGTCCAGAAGTTCGTCAAATACATCATAAAAACGATTCTCAAAATCCTGGTCGCCGGTATAGCGCGTGTTAATCATGAGTACTGCTCCGGAACGTCCTGCCGGCGAGAAGTACTCCTGTGTTCGAACCCCCGGATACGATCCGCCATGCCCCCAGAGTATCTGCGTTCCGTGCGTCTGCGTGAACCACGACTGCCGATGCCAGGCGACACCGGCGCTACCGGACGTGGTCACCAGCATCATGGCAATGGTTGCGCTGTCAAGCACTCGTGATCCATCGAGGATGCCCGACTCGGTATACGCCGACACAAAGCGTGCCAACTCGGTCGCGGTTGTGACAAACGAAACGGCAGGATACCACGGCATATTGTAGTTGAAGTCGGGCACAAATCCGCTTCCGTTCCAGACGTAAGGTGTAACAAGATTCGACTGGTTGATCTCTGCCAATAACCATCCCGAACGGGTCATTCCCAAAGGCGTGAAGATCGAATCGCGGCAGTAAATATTGAATGGAATGCCACTGATGACCTCGACAAGATATCCCCCGACGGCATTGCCAACGTTAGTGTAGTAGTACTGGCTTCCCGGAACAGTATTGCGGTAGTTGGCACTGGCATCATAGTAGGCACCACCGGGCACGAGATAATCGTTCAGAAAGCTGCCCAGGGAGATGGGCGAGTCGCCGCCGGTCGTCGTTGTCGCCACCAATACATTCCAATTGTCCTGAATCGAAGAGGAATGATTCATTAACATCCGAAACGTGATCGGCGTGCCAGGGAAGTTCGGGTTGGTGACGGCAAAGGGAAGATATGAGTTGATGGGATCATCAAGCTCGAATAACCCGCGCTCCCATAGTTGCATGAGCGCCGTTGCCGTCACCGTCTTCGATATTGATGCCTGGCGGAAGAGGGAAGTGTCGTATACCGGTCGAGAACCCGGGATATTTGCCATTCCGTATCCCTTGCTCCAGAGAGTCTTGCCATGCGAAACAACAGCAGCCGACAGCCCCGGCGTCGGCAAGGTCGACAGCGCGGAGTTCAGGTAAGTGTCCAGGTCAGCCCAATTATTGATTACTACCGCCGGTCTCTTCTCGGACGCTCGCGTTTCTGGGGCGACTGAAGGTTGCGGATCGCCGGGGCCGTTTTGAGAGAATGTCACAGATGTAGCAAGCAATTGGTGAACGAGCAGGGCGATAAGCAATCGGAGAACAGGCATCGGATACTCCTCTGGAATGGATTTCAGTTTACATCGCCGCAACGCGGCAAAGCAGCTATGTCGTTCCACATATCCATGATGGTTGGCGCTTTCAAACAACGCGCTTGATCATGGTCTTGCCCTCAATCCATCGAAGTTCCGTCCACCGGTAGCAGACTTAGCGAACTTCAACCTTGGAGCTATATAGATGTCGAGAATATGGATTGCCTGTCTGTATAGTTTACCGTTTTGACCGTTTTTGTCAACTACTTTCCTCACGTATGCCATGAAGGGGCATAAGTTGACCGTGTGGTACAGGTTCAAGCCGACAGCAACCGATTGAGGGACATGCGACTGCGCTCAACTTCGAAGATGGAAAAACCATTAGGAAAATTGACAGTAGTGGTGTATTTTATATTGATTTATGATTGCTGATTGACGATCACGGAACTAGAGCCATGATCGCGAACCGTCAGTGAAAAGGAGATCGTGCGATGAATCCAACTGCCATCTCAGTCATCATCCCTACCTACAACCGCGCCCATCTCATCTGCCGTGCGATCGACTCGGTCGTGCCACAACTTGAAGCAGATGATGAGCTGATTGTTGTCGATGATGGTTCGGCTGATAACACTGCGGACGTGGTGGCCCGATATGGCGATCGCATCAAGTACGTTCGCCAGCGTAACGGCGGCTGCGGCGCTGCCCGTAATCGCGGCGTGCAGGAAGCCAGTCGTCCGCTGCTCACTTTTCTCGATTCTGACGACGAATGGATGCCGGATCATAACCTGATACTGCGGGCGATCATGGCGGCCCGTCCCGATGTGCTCTTCTGCTTCACGAACTTTCGCACCCGCTTCAGCGATGGGACCATTCGCCACTTCTCATTGGAGTCGCAGCACAACCGCGATCTCGATTGGGAAGAAATCGTGGGGCCGGCGCGCAAGCTTTCTTCCTTCATGAAGCTCCCGCCCGGCGTCAGCGATTACACCTGTCACGAGACCGAGAACCTCTATCGTTCGCTTTGCGGCACCAGCTATATGTCGGCTGATACGATGATAGTCCGCAAGCAGGAAGCCGGCGCGGCCCTTTGGTTTGCCGACGATACCAAAGTCGCGGAAGAACTCGAGTGCGGCGCGCGACTCGCGGCCGCCGGCAAGGGGCTTTACGTTCACTACGAAAGCACGCTGGTCCACCATCATCAGGGCGATCAGCTGGTCGATCACAGCTGGTTCGACATGGCCGACTCGCGCATCACTGTCATGCAGCGGATTTGGGGGAAAGACCACACCTTTCTTCAAAACCACGGCCACTACTACCGTCAGCAGTTGCGCGCCGATCGCATGGTTCGCGTGGGCGGCTACCTGGTGCAGGGCAAGACCCGCGAAGCGCGTCAGGAAATCGCACTGACTCACGATGTGCCGCATTCCTATCGCTTGCTGGCACAACTTCCCGGCAATGTTGCGAGGGGACTGCTCTCGTTCCGCCGTGCACTTAAGTCTGTCTTGAAGAGTGTCGCGATTGTGGTCAGCTTGCTGCCGATTGATGGAGTCGCGCCGGAAACTGACTTGGCTGCGGTCTCAGAACTTGTGACGCAGTCTGCCCAGTTTTGCTCGACGGTTCTGAGCCTGGCAGTCTAAGCGCTCCCGCAGGGTCGTCGCCTTCGCGGTCTCATTCATCTCTCCGCGCTTTCGCTGCCAGCTCGCATCCTGCCGTAATCAGGATTTCAGGGTCGATTAGTCCTTGATCATTCGTTGCTGGAGAGCTATAATGCGCATCGCGATCATCCGGGCAAACTGCGCCGGACGATCAGAGGAGGATTGTCCAATGAAAAGACAACATCGAGAGGGCTCTCTGTGGCTGGTTGCGCTCGCACTCCTGACCGCGGTCGGGATACCGGCGTCGATCGCAATTGCGCAGACACCCGCCAAAGCGATACTCACTGATCCGCGGCTGGTCGTCATTCCGTCGCGCAACCTTGACTACGTCAGCAGCGACCTGGCCTATGCCCAGGAGTCTAAGCAAATGGCGCAAGAGCGCCGGACGCAGGCCGAAGTGCGGCTGCGTGAAATCGATGGCGCCATCGAATCGCGCCAGGCTGCCGAGAAAGACATTAAGCGTCGCATGGACGATGCCAAGAAAGCCAAGCGCGAGACCGAGGCGGTTGCCTTGAAAATCGAGGCACAGGTCAGCAAGCAGGCCGTCGACCTGCTCAAGAAGCTCAAGGATCTGCGCAAAGCTGAATTGGAGGCCGCCGAAATCGAAATCGAAGCCGCTGACCTCTCGGCACGGCTGTATCAGACCGAGAGTGAATTGCTGCGCAAGCGTGCGGAATACGATTCCTTTGCCTCGGCCGGCGTCGAACCCCTGACGTTGACGGCCGCCGGGCAGGTGATTCGCGAACTCGAAGTCAATTACCTCAAGGTCGATGAGCAGCGGGCCGGTTTGGCACAGAAGCTGGCCGCGAAGGAAAGAGATATCGCATCCCGGCGGCTCAAGCTTCATGAAGCTCAGCTCAAACTCGGGTCACCTCGCGCCTGACCTCGGAATTAAATCGGACCGAATGCTTGGACCGGCAGCCATCGCTCACGGCCGGTTCGCTTTTCCGGAAGGCCGCCTCACTCAGGTGGATTGTTGTTGACTTTTGACCGTAGTCGGCCTAAAATAGTTCAGATTCATTCACGACCAAACCTTGTCCAATGTCGGTGATCCTGCGTGTGCCGCGAACTCCTGTCGATTCGCGCGCCGATGCCGCGTTGGCCTTGAGTCTGCGCCCGGTAAACCACAAGGAGTCAAGGATGATTACTGCGATGTCCGGTCCTCGCATCGCGACAGTGCTGCTTCTGTCGGTGGCCGTCTTCATCGGTTCAACCGCGCTTGTCGCCGCCAAAAACTACCGTTCAGCCGACGTACGTTCAGTGCACGTTTCCGCACAGCCGCAGCTTTTGCCGGCGGTATCCGAACAGACGGTTTCCTTCAGCGATTTCCAACACCAGTGGTCTTCCCTCAATCTTTTGGCTGCTCAACGGTGGCGTCACCCGTCAGTCGCCGCCAATGGCCTTGGCGTCATGGCGCGAATGTACGAATACTATGATGGCGTTTTTGATTCCAGCTATACCTATCTCAATGGCTCGGTGAATTTCGGTACCTCCTGGACCGGCTGTTGCTTCCTCGACCTGTACGGGGGGAGCTATCCGTCGGTCGACTACTATGGCACCGCCACCCAGATGTACGGCACCTTCGTTCCGCCGTCCTCGTTTCAAGGCGGTGCGGCCTTTATGCTGGTCAACATCCCCGATCCCGGCAATTCCGCCTCCTGGTCAGTGACCTACTTCAGCCTTTTTGGCCTCGGCTGGAACACGATGCGGGCCACGGATCTTGCTGCCGACAACGGCCAGCAGTCATGGAATTGGGGTTTTCAGTCGGCGATTCTCAACCACGCGTCCGATCCCGCCGTCAACAATATCCCGACCCTTTTTGGCCGCCAGAACAACATGCCATTTGGAAGTTACTATGGCCAATTTCCCAATTGCCAGACGACCGCGGCCGCGATCGATCATCAAACGGGCAAGACTTACGCGGTCTACGACTATATCGACTCGACCGATTTGCAGTACAAATTGTTCCTGCGCCAGGATCAACTGAACAACTGGACTCTGCCTACCGATGCGGCGGTCAAAGAACTCGCCGATAACGACGAGCATCTCCGTTACCCCGATATCTCGGCCGACAGCGGGTATATCGTTGTGGCTGCCGCGGTCTACCATGATTCGGCCGCTGCGGATTTTGACATTGTCGCCTTTCGCACTGCCGATGGCGATGTCGACAACCTCAGCAGCATCTCCGTCATCGCCGATTCTCCGGATCCCGAGAACTACCCGGTCCTGACGGATATCGTCGGCGACACGGTCGGATGCGTCTTCGAAAAGCTGAACCGTCTGTATGCCTCATGGTCGTTTGACAAAGGCGCCACGTGGACGCCGCCGATACAGGTGAGCGCCGCCGGAGACTCGATCGTCTCCGAGTATCGCACCACGCATTTCAACGTCGGTCTGCGCGGCCATGTCTATGCCCAGCGCTATGTCGTCGGCAACCCCGCTGTCTCCATCGAGCTGGCCGAATACGATCTCGGCCTTCCCGATTCCGACATCGACGGCGTGATCGACCTGGTCGATAATTGCCCGACCAATCCTAACCCGGGGCAGGAAGACGCCGACAATGACGGTATGGGGGATGTCTGCGACTTCTGCCCGAATGATTCCCTCAACGATGCCGATGCCGACGGCGCCTGCGGCGACGTAGACAATTGCCTCGGGGTCTGGAACCCATCGCAGGCGGATCTCGATGCCGATCTCGTCGGCGACGATTGTGACAATTGCCCCGGCAACGCCAATCCCGGCCAGGCCGATGCGGATGGCGACGCTATTGGCGATCTCTGCGACACCTGCACCGACACCGATGGCGACGGCTACGGCAATCCCGGATTTGCAGGCAATACCTGTCCGACTGACAATTGCCCGTACGCCGCCAACCCCCTCCAGACGGACTCCGATCTTGATGGCATTGGCGATGTCTGTGATGTCTGTGGCGATGCTGACGGCAACGGTCTCCACAACATTTCCGACGCGGTGTTCCTAGTCAATTACATCTTCATAGGTGGTCTGCCGCCCGTGCCGACACTGATCGCTGATTGCGATTGCAGCGGTATCGTCAACATCTCCGATGTGGTTTATCTGATCAATTACATCTTCAGCGCCGGTCCTGCGCCTTGTGCCACCTGCCCGTGAAATGACATGCTGCGCCGGTCGGAATCGTGTCGATCCCGACCGGCGCAGACTTTCCAGTGGTTGTCATTGACAACGAGCGATTTCACACTACATTAGTTCAGGCGTCTTACTTTCGATTGGCCGGTTTGTTCATGAAGACATCTCGATTTACACTGCTTTTCATCGTTGCTCTCTTTTGCTCATCCTCGACTGCCGCACGGGCCTACGATTGGAACAACCTCAGCGAAAAAGACATTGAGGAGATTAAGGCTCAGCGCCTGCAGTTCTTCGCTGAACACACCCGTGGGCGCGGCGAAGCGATCGCTGAGAACCAGGGTGGCGGTCTGCGTCTTGACGGCAACCAGGCCGACTTCGACGTCAAGCACTATGCCATCAATCTCGATCTTGACTTCACCACCGAAACCATCAGCGCCTCGGTCGCCTGCCAGGTTCGTTCGTTAGTCGCCGCTCTGACAGCGATCGACCTCAATTTGCGCAACGAACTCACGGTCGATTCGGTGCAGGTCGCGGGTGCCAACGTCGCATTTACGCACACAAACCACCTGCTCTCGATCGCGCTCCCCGCTCCCGTTGGTCTCGACCAGTTGGTTACAGCCGAAGTCTTTTATCATGGCACGCCTTACTACGACGGCGCTGCCGGCATGGATTTCACCTTCGAATTCGGCACGCAGCTCTGTTGGACCAAGGCCACGCCGTTTCGCGCGCGATACTGGTGGCCGTGCAAGGATTTTCCCGAAGATAAGGCCGATTCGCTTGACCTCTATATCGAGTGTCCCGAAATCTATGACGTCGCCACCAACGGCGTTCGCGTCTCGACCACTTCTCTTGGCGGGGGACGAAAAATCGAGCACTGGCAGCATCGCTATCCGATCGTCACTTATCTGGTCGCCCTCTGCGTCGCCGACTACGTCATGAATGTCTCCAGTTGGAGCCACGCTGGTGACACAATTCCGTTTCTATGTTACTCGCTGCCGGGCAACGCTGCGGCCATGTCCGCCTTCCAAACCTATGGCCCGCAATCGCTCACAATTCTCAGCGACCGGTTTGGAACCTATCCGTTCATCACCGAGAAGATGGGACACGCCGACTTCGGTTGGACCGGCGCCATGGAACACCAGACCTTCTGCATGTACTCGACCGACTTTCATACCGACTGGGTGATTGCGCATGAGTCGAGCCATCAATGGTGGGGCGACATGATTACCTGTCGCACCTTCAATCATATCTGGATCAACGAAGGATTCGCCTCCTATTGCGAAGCTCTGTTCATGGAGGCCACCGCCGGTACGAACGCCTACCACAACTACATGCAGACGATGAAATACCTCGGCCCTGGCTCGATCTATGTCGAAAACCTCACCTATGCCGAAATCTACGATGGTAATCTTTCTTACAACAAAGCCGGCTGGGTGCTCCACATGCTGCGCGGCGTCCTCGGTGATTCGCTCTTTTTCGCTGGTGTGCGTGCCTTCGCCAATTCTCAGTTCCGGCACGGCACCGCCAATACGCAGGATTTTATCGATGTCGTCTCGCCGGCAGTCGGTCAGGACATCTCGTGGTTCATCAATGAGTGGATCTACGGGGAAGGGAACCCGTATTACGACCTCGGTTACGAGTGCCGCCCCGATGGCCTTGGTGATTACCAGTTGACGTTTTTCATTGAACAGGTGCAGACCTATCCGAC